>JANXZD010000416.1 GCA_025355705.1 Bacteroidota bacterium
ATATTTGGACGGACAGGGAAGAGTGATCGGCGGCGTTATTGTTGGAAGAAAAGAATTGATCAAGGATGTTCGATTCTTCGCGCGTCACAGCGGTCCGTCCAAATATTTTGTCCCTGAATGAATGACGATATCCGCACCGTACGAGATCGGCTGTTGCAGATACGGCGTGCAAAAGCAATTATCAACATTCAACAATACATTATGTTTTTTTGCCAGCGCACCGATCCATTCCAAATCGATAATATCCAACGCAGGATTAGAAGGCGTTTCAATGAAGATCATCGTTGTATTTTTTTGGATCAACGATTCCCATTGTTCCGGTTTATCGATATCAGCATACGTGTGTGTAATTCCCCACTTCGGCAAGATCATTGTCAAAATTTGATGCGTTGAACCGAACACCGAGCGCGACACAAGAAGATGATCACCCGATTTTAACAACGCCGCCATACTTGTAAAGACTGCAGACATTCCCGACGCCGTCGCAATGCCATCTTCTGCCCCTTCAAGCAGGCACATTTTTTCGATGAACTCCGTATTGTTCGGATTGGAAAACCGCGTATAGATATTCCCCGGAATTTCATCCGCAAAGAGCGCGCGTGCCTGCTCTGCATCATCAAAGACAAAACTGGATGTCATATATATTGGAACAGAATGTTCACGCAGCGGCGTACGCGGCACTTGTGTGCGGATCGCGTTGGTCTCGAATTTTTTCGATTTAGACATGGTATTTATCCTTTGTTTCGTACTCTCTATCGTTTATAATTCTACAATAACTCTTCTTGCCACAGATCGTCATACCGAACTCGTTCCGCTGTACGGAATGCCGTACAACGGCATTTCGGCATCTATATGACAGACCCTGAAACAAGTTCAGGGCGACGTAGAAAAATCTCATGGATGAATTTCAATACTGAGGAATACTCGGATCGATCTCTTCTGACCACGCCAAGATTCCTCCCGTAAGATTGAATAGATTGGTGAATCCATATTGCAATTGCAGCGCAGATATCACCTGTGCGCTTCGTATGCCGCTTCTGCATTGCATAATGACCGTTTTGTCCCGACTGATCTTTTCAATATTCTTAATGATCTGTCCCATTGGGATCAACTTCCCGCCAATATTGCAAAATTCATATTCATCCGGTTCGCGACAATCGATCAATTGATAATCTTTTTTATCGTCCATCATCTTTTTCAATTCGTGCACGGTGACCGATTTTATCTCGTTTGCCATAGGTTTTTTAAAAATGTCGTTTGAAATAATATAATAAATTTGTCAATTTGTTTTGGGGAAAATCTTTCTTACTTTGTTCGCACTCTTATGAACAATTCTGATAAATACTTCATCACGGTTGCCGGAAATATCGGCGCCGGAAAATCGTCTCTTACGCGTATGTTGGGCGAACGGTTCAATTGGAAACCGTATTACGAATCCGTTGAGGATAATCCGTATCTCAAAGAATTTTACGGTGATATGAACCGTTGGTCATTCCATCTGCAGATCTATTTTCTTGCTAACCGCTTCAAAAGCCATAAAGAGATCGTTGATTCGAACAAATCGGTAATCCAGGACCGGTCCATCTATGAAGACGCGGAGATCTTTGCAAGGAATCTGCATCTGATCGAAAAAATGGATAAACGCGATTACGAGAACTATGTCTCCCTGTTCCATGTAATGATGGAATATCTGAAACCGCCCGATCTGATGATCTATCTTCGATCCACGGTTGATACGCTCACCTCGCAAATAAAATTACGGGGACGGGAATATGAACAGAGCATCCCGCGCAGTTACCTGGAACAATTGAACGGACATTACGAAGAATGGATTGGGAACTATTCGATCGGTCCGCTGTTGATCATTGAAAGCGACCCGCTTGATTTTGTTCACCGACCTGAAGATTTTGAATTTATAGTAAAAGAAGTGAAGAACGCACTTCCGCAACTACAGTTGTTTGAGAACTAAATAAAAAAGCGGACGATCACTTGTCCGCTTTTCTCTCATCTACGTAATTACTCAATTGCGTTACTACTTCTTCGGTTTCAACATCCCTTCATACATTTTTTTATTCAGCAGCATTGTCGCCGCGGCCTGCGCCTGAACATCATATACCAATGCGGAACGTAAGCGTCCTTTTTCTCCATTGTAGCGCGAGTTTAATTCGTCGGTCAACTCATTCTTAAATTCATCGTAGCAGCGCGTAAATGAATTGATCTTTTCTGCATGAATTTGCTTCACCAGCGCTTCGATCGATGAGAGCGATGTAGAACTGTATTTTTCTTTCATCATTTGATCTTTCAGTTCGCTCAATTTCTTCTCTGCCGGTTCAACATATTCAAACTTTTGTTCGGCCAAATATTGTTCGAACTCTTTCATCACTCCGCCGTTCATCACAAACTCCCCTTCGATCACGGGATGTTTAGACACATACGTTGTTGCATATTTAAAGAACATCGCCTTTCGCAATAATTCAAAATAGTACGGAGTGTGTTCAGGTTCGGTCACCATCGAGTCTGGAAAAATTCCGCCGAGCTCTTTTACCGATCGCCCTTTAAGCGTTTTGAATTCCCGTTTCAAACTGTCCGGTGTTGTTGCAAACACACCATCCTTGTTCTTGTGAAGATAATCGATCTCTTGAATGCATCGTCCGCTTGGGGTGTAATAACGTGCGGTGGTGATCTTCATGGAAGAATTATTGTTCAATGGAATGATTGTCTGCACGAGTCCTTTACCGAACGAACGCGTCCCGACAATGATCCCTCTGTCAAGATCTTGAATTGCACCGGCAACGATCTCGCTGGCACTTGCGCTGTTCTTATTCACCAGTACCGCGATCGGAATATTTTCAGCAACAGGTTCTTCTTCAACATTGAATGTTCGTTCTTCGCCCCCTTTTCGTCCGCGCGTGGTAACAATAGTGCTTCCCTTTGGAGCGAACTTACTGACGATCTCAACTGCCGCTTCAAGAAGTCCGCCCGGATTATCGCGCAGGTCAAGAACAATTCCTTTGACATCGCTTTTTGCTTTCAATTCTTTTATCGACTGCCTGATCTCTTCTCCCGCTCTACGCGAGAATCTGTCGAGATGAATATATCCGATGCCATCTTTTACGAACCCTGTGTACGCAACATTGTTCACCTGAATTTCTTCGCGCACCAATGTGAACTCAATAGGATTCTTTTCTCCTTCGCGTTCGATCTTCATCTTCACCGTTGTGCCGGGTTCGCCGCGCACTCGCGAACGAACACTGTCAGGATTTGTTCCAGTGATCTTTGCACCGTCAACTTCAATGATCTTGTCTCCCGCTTTTATTCCCTGCTTGTATGCGGAATAGCCTTCGGTCGGCGAAAGAACAGTCAACGCGCCATCACGGACTCCAATAGAAATTCCGACACCGCCGTACTGCCCGTGTGTAAGAAGATCAATATCATCTTCTTCTTTCCCCGCCATATAGACGGTATATGGATCGAGCGTTTCCAGCATTCCATCAATTCCGGAGCGCATGAATTTTTCCGGGTCGACCTCGTCAACATAGTTACTGACGATCTCTTTGTAGACTCGCCCGAAAACATCAATGTTCTGACCGATCTTGAGATAGACATTTTCGTACGCAGTAAAACCGACCGCAAGAAAAGCGAATAGAAATATGGAAATGATGATTGTTTTCTTTTTCATTGATTCTTTCCGATGTGATTGTCTGATTTATGTTAGACGAAATATATAAAAGTTTGTTCAATGTTGCATTATTGCATTTCAAACAACCTCTTAGTACGTTATAACAACCGCTAGTCATCATTTGTTGCAACACCGTCCCTTAATCCAGTGACCCCTTGAAAGGATTGATCATAATTCTTCTTTTTGCCAGTTATCGTTCACATAAGAGGAATTGCTAGAGGGCAAAACCATGAAAAAATATTCTGCAATTCTATTACTTATCGTAACAACCACTACTCTCTCTCAAAACGATTCAGCAGCATTGTATCATCCATTACAAATTGGAAATGAATGGATCTATACAACATCTGTCTCTTTTTTTCACGGCAGGTCATCGGTGATACGTTGTTGAAGGGAATTCCATACAATTCAACGCATCTTCACTTGCAAGCGGAATATATTTTTACCACCTTCAAGCAGGTGATTTCAGTACAGCCAAGAAAATGATCCTCATCAAATAAAATCATTGGGGTATTTTAGCAATAAGAATTTCATAACAATAGAAAGGAACATCACATGAAACTCGAGAAAAACGTACTTAAAGCAATGAACGAACAGATCAACAAAGAGCTCTTCTCTTCTTATTTGTATCTCTCCATGTCCGCGTATTGTGAATCGGAAGGATTCCCGGGGTGCGCAAAATGGCTCAAAGTCCAGAGTGAAGAAGAGAACGAACACGGAATGAAAATCTATCACTTCATCCATGAGCGAGGAAGCCGCGTAGAATTGGAGGCGATCAATAAACCAAAAATAGATTTTAAGAATCTTTCGCAGCTCTTCACGCAGGTTCTGGAGCATGAACTTAAGGTCAGTGCTTCGATCACCGCATTGTATGAAACTGCGGTGAAAGCAAATGATTATCCTACACAGATCATACTGCAGTGGTTCATCACCGAACAGGTGGAAGAAGAAAAGAATGCGAATGAAATCGTCGATCTGTTAAAGAAGATTGGTGACTCACCGGTAAGCTTGATGATGTTCGACCGCCAATTAGGCGCACGGGTAAAAGGGTAAGTGCAGTTATACAATATTTCCACAATAGAAGCGCCGCCGTAGTGTCGGCGTTTTTATTTTTAAACAACTTGCCTCTTCCAAACTTTTCTTGCATATTCGCATCACTTCATCTAACTATATTTTAGGAGATTGCAATGAACAAATACATTGTTGAATTCATCGGAACATTTTTTCTTGTGCTTGTTG
>JANXZD010000428.1 GCA_025355705.1 Bacteroidota bacterium
CAACCGATGTATATCCGAATACGGTTGTGAAATATACTACATTCGACTTCTAAATGGTAGCACAAATTCTAGCACGATTAATCTTTCGTATCACGCCATTCGACGATCTTCTCCTCATACTGGGAGACAAGAATTTCAGCAATTTCTTTGTCTGAAGATTCGGTATGAACGTGGAACAACTGTTTTGCTCTGTCCGGCCACATCATAACAGAAGTTGATTTTTTATTATCGAGTATCAGTTTCACTCCGTCCAGCAGAATGCGATGCGGCTGACTGTCTGTATCTTTCATCAAATACCGCATCACACGCCCTTTTTTATCCCAAGGGACATGAATGGCTTTTTTGTTCATATGAAGTTTCGGAACTTGTTTATCCAACTGACCAAAACGAGTGCCTGCAAGTGCCAGCATTTCCAGTATTTTTGCCACAGAATACATTCCGTCGCTTGCAAAAAGGAAATCAGGGAAAATAAATCCTCCTTTTGTTCCGCCGACAAATTTAATATCATCTTTAATTGCAGCTTCCATCAATGATAGATGACTGTCGCGAGTCTTTACCACTTCAACGCCCATATGTTCAGCGATCAGGTCAATCTCAGCGGATGCTGTGATTGGTACAGCGATCTTTTTTACATCCGGATAGACGGTGAGAAAAAGATGGGTAACAAGGGTGAGCAATCGGTCAGTCTCAATGAATTTTCCATTCTCATCAACGATCAAGCATCGTTCAGCTCCGGCATCAAGGATAAAACCAACATCGTATCCCAGCGATGTGACAATATGGGAAAGTTGTGAAACACTTTGGTCAAATTCTTCCTGTGTACGGGTTATTTTTTTTGCATCGAGGTATGCGTTTTGAGAAAGGACCTGAGAATGAAACGAGCCAAGAATATTCGGAAAGATCGAAGATGCAATACCGCTTGAATAATCCACGACAAGTTTGAACTTGGATTGTGAGATGGCATCAACATTGAGTGTCGAAAGGAATTTCTCTATATAACTTTCTTGTGCGCGTTCAGGGAATGTTACTCCCCCGACATCATCTTGTTTTGCACGGGGGAAATCTTCACCGAAAAATAGCCGCTCCAGTGATTTGGTTTTACTTGAAGGAAGATCTTTTCCTTTTCCATCAAAGAAAATAATGTCCGTTAGATTCTTGTCAGCAGGGGATTTTCGAACATGGATTCCGCCGGAGTGTTTGCCGCTGCGCAATTCCTGCCGAAGAATGGGAATGGACACTGCGCGAAGATCGCCGGCATCAACTCCTGCCGACATTAATCCGCACATGATCGCGCGATTCATCATTCGTGAAACATTATCAGAATCGCGGCTCATCAAGATGGATTTTCCTGTTCCCGCCAACGCCCCAAAGGCTGCGCCGATCTTTGCGCCAAACTCAGGGTTCATTTCTATATTAGAAAGCCCAGTGATACGTGCATCAGTGAAAAGATCCTTAAGCCATTTATCTTCCCACACAAGGGAGCGGGTCAATACTGCGCCATCTTCAACTTCCTTTCCGGGCCAAAGTTTTATATTTGGAGCAAGCCGGCTTTCGGTTCCAATAACGCATTTATCCGAGATAAACACATTATCATTGATCAGAGCATAATCCCCAATAGTGCACCATTTGGCGACAACACACGAAGTGAGCTCTGCTCCTTTTCCGACCGTTGAGTCGGACCAAATAACTGAATTGCGGATCACGGCACCATCATCAATGATACAATCATTTCCGATCACGGATTTTATAATTTTTGCGTTCTTTCCGATCTTGCAGTTCTTTCCGATCAGCACTTTACCTTGTAAATTTTCAATGGCTGTTTCGATCATCGTATTCGATCCCACAAAAGCGCTGCCGACCATATTCCCTTCGTGCACGAGATCCACTTCGTCGTCGAGTGCATCAAGATGCGCTTCCTGATATTCATTCAAATTACCGACATCGCGCCAATAGCCTTCAGCGATGTAACCGTATAAACCCATATCCTGCTCGAGCATTGCGGGGAAAAGATTCTTGCTGAAATCAAATTCTTTCTGATAGGGAATAAGTTTTAGAACTTCCGGCTCAATGATATAAATTCCTGTATTGATGGTGTCGCTGAACACTTCACCCCACGAAGGCTTTTCGAGGAAGCGGGTGATCTTTCCGCCATTATCGGTGATGACAACGCCGAACGCGAGAGGATTTGTCGCTCGCGTAAGAACGAGGGTCGCTTTTGCTTTTTTCTGTTCGTGAAATTCTATCGCTTTTGTCAGGTCGAAATCTGTCAACACGTCGCCGCTGATGATGATGAATCTCTCATCAAGAAAATCTGCAGCGTTACGGACACTTCCTGCTGTTCCATAATCCGCCTCCGCTTTTCGATACTGCATCTTAATTCCAAACTTTGTTCCATCGCCAAAATATCCAGTGATGATCTCCGGTTGATAGAACAGTGTTGAAACAATTTCAGTGATGCCATGCTTCTTTAACAGATCAACGATGTGCTGCATCATTGGTTTGTTCATCATCGGAACCATTGGTTTTGGGATGTTGCACGTGAGCGGTCGGAGTCTGGTTCCGAAGCCGCCGGACATAATGACTGCTTTCATAAGCGGATACTCGGTTAGTGAGAAAGAATTGCGTTATGGAAGTGTAGGTAAAAATTGAAAGGAGCGCAATACCTAAAATTGAAATGTTTTTTGAGACTTTTAGCGATATTCATTTTTTTGTAACCGTATAATTTCAATCGAAGAATTATTTTTAGAATGAATTCATCGTTGACTTTGCGTTCAAATTTCGATAAATTCATTAAGTTTTTTGCGATTTCTTAACGAACAAGGACTCATTAATGCAGGAAAATCGGCAGGAAATCGTCCATTCTAATATGAAAGGTTTATTAGAAGAGGTCGTTCTCGCTGGCGTTGGAGTCCTTCTCGTATTTTTAGGAGTGTTCAGCAAAGTGTCGTTGACCAACATTACAGCAGTTGGTATCGGCGTTTTTCTTTTTTATGTAGCGTATGAATCATATCGAACCAAAACAGGAGATCCAAAAGATTTGACAAATGACGGCGGTGAAGAAAGCGAAGAAGAGCATGAGTCGTATGACAAACGTGAAGTCCACACTGAAGAGAAATATGAAAAAGTGGAAACAGGTAGACCTGAACATGAAATTTTCCAATTGAAACGGACGGAATTTGCTCCGCAGCAACAGCCGCAGCACACACGAACAAGAATTTCTGCAGCAGATTTTTTCGAGGAGAAACAAAGTATTTCAATGAGTCTTGCAGAACCCCAAAGTGAATTCAATAATCTACTGCTCAAAGTTTTAGCAATTGTTAAAGAGGTGTGTTTTGCACATTCCGTTGCGTTCTTTTGGGTGAAGGGAGAAACACGTCAATTAATTGTTGAAGGAAAAATTTCTGACAGTGATTCGTTCATACAGGATCGAAAGATTCCGCTTGGATTGGATGTGGTAAGTAAAATCGGTGTGAACGGACAGCCGCAGGTTGTGAATAATATTTTGCCGGAAACCGAACGCGATGTTCTTTGCTATTATAAGAATTTACAGAATATAAAATCGTTTGCCGGCGTTCCAATTTTTTATGCGGGTGATAGTTCTGCGCAATCGCCGATAGCAGTACTGGCAGTGGACAGTAAAGCCGAGGATGCATACGGTGATGAGACATTTGCGATCCTTTCTCACACTTCAAAGTTGATATCTTCTTTGTTGATCAGTTATACGGAAAAATACGATCTGTTCGCCGATGTGAAGTTGGTGGAAGCCGACTCGCAACTGAAAAAAAAGATCTCCATGCAGCCATCGGTACCGTTGATCATCAATGCGTTGGCCGAAGAATTAGAGAATATCATTGCGTGGGATTCGATCACTGTTGTCTTGTTCGATGAAAGTCAGCGGGCGTGGGCAGTAGCATCTGTTAGAGTGCGCGGGAATGATAGATTTGTTTCGCCAAAACAATTGATAGATTTTGACGGCAGCATTGTCGGTCATTCGATCAAGACCAACAGTATGCAGACGATTAATCTTGCACAGCATTCAATGGTAGTCTTTAACGAGCATGAACGTTCGTCGGAAATATTAAAGCAGGGAACATTGGTGTCGATCCCGTTCTCTTCCGGAGGAAAATGTTTTGGTGCAGTGGTTGTCTCAAACCGGAAAATGAATTCGTTCTCAAAGAAAGATATTTCATCGATCCAGTCTCTTTCCACAACCATTGCTCCTTCGTTTGAGATTGCAGAGTTGAATATGATCCTGGGAGAACATATTGCCATTGATGAACTGACCGGAACGTTGTCCAAAAAATATTGTACTGCTCGATTGAACGAAGAATTATGTCGTGCAACGGATCGCGAAGAAGATCTAAGTCTGGTGTTCGTTTCTGTCTCCAATGTGAATGATATTGAACAGCGATATGGTGCCGAGGGGAAAGATGGCGCACTGGTCCATGTTGCTCGTCATCTGCGCGCCAGTGTTCGTCCGTATGATGTTGTTGGTCGTTTCGATAATTCAACATTTGCCGTTATCCTTGGTGATACAATTGCAAACGATGCGTTCATGTGGGCGGAAAAACTACGCACGGCAATTTCCGGAAGTATTGTCACGGTTGATAAACGAAGTTTTTCATTGTCCGTTACGATCGGGATCAGTGGTGCGTCTTCAAAGATGACCAGTGACGATTTGATTAAGAATGTCTCCCACGTTCTTGAACAGGCAAAAAAAGCGGGCGGTAATATCGCCAGAGTCTTTTAATGAAAAGGAATGGGAAAATTATCTGTATCGTTCTTGATGGTGTTGGAATCGGCGCCGCACCCGATGCAAACTTATATCACGACGAATCAGCCAATACATTATCTAATACCGCATCAACAATGGGCGGGCTGAATTTGCCGAACCTTGCGTTGTTAGGTCTGGGGAACATTGCGAAAATTCAGGGTGTTCCATCGAATGAGAACCCGTTGGCAAACTTTGGAAAAATGCAGGAAGTTTCCAAAGGGAAAGACAGCACTACGGGACATTGGGAAATGTCTGGAATAGCGCTGGAAAAAGATTTTCCCTATTATCCAAATGGTTTTCCAAAAGATGTGATTGAGAAATTTTGTTCTTTGACCGGCTGCAAAGGAGTTCTTGGAAATATGCCGGCTTCTGGAACGGAGATCATTGCTAGACTTGGCGATGAACATGCGCGAACGGGATTCCCGATCATTTATACTTCGGCTGATTCTGTTCTTCAAATTGCTGCGAATGAGAATGTGATTCCGCTCGAACGGTTATACGAACTTTGTATTATTGCGCGCAATCAAGTGATGACTGGAGAACATGCAGTGGGTCGAGTGATTGCTCGTCCATTCATCGGAACGAATGGGAATTATAAACGGACGACAAACCGTAGAGATTTTTCATTATTTCCGCCGAATACAACAATGCTCGATATTTTGTTTGAAAACAAAATTCCGACAATTGCTATCGGTAAAATTGACGATCTGTTTGCCGGAAAAAGTTTGAGTGAGAAGATACACACAAAGTCGAATGCAGAGGGAATTGAAGAGACGATTGCATGGGGAAAAAAAACAAGGAGTGGATTGATCTTCACGAACCTTGTCGATTTTGATGCGCTCTTCGGTCATCGTCAGGATCCAAAAGGAATGAAAGAAGCGCTGGAATATTTTGATGTTCAGCTTCCAAAAATTCTTGAAACATTGAACGGTGATGATATTCTTTTGCTCACGGCAGATCATGGCAACGATCCAACGGATGATAGTACCGATCATTCGCGCGAATATGTTCCGTTGCTCGCTTATTCTCCAATTGGGAAAAGCAACGTGGATATTGGTATTCGCAATACATTCGCCGATCTTGGAAAAACGGTTGTAGATTATTTTGGTTTTGATGGAAAAGAATTAAGCGGAACAAGTTTTTTGCATTCAATTGTTTGAAGAAATAGACTTGCCAAATCTTAATGATTTGGCAAGTCTTAGATCGTTATGGAAAAAGCAAAACACAGCATTCAGTTTGAAGCGGAAGTTGACGGCAACGGGAAAATTTCTTTTTCAAAACCGGTGTTTGAACTTCAATTGAAACCAGGCGAGAAAGTGACGGTCAATATCTTTGGCGGAGTGTTGTCCGAACAGTTAACGAAATTGAATGTCTCGGAAGAAGAGATTGAACAGATCGGGAAAACGCAGTTGGAAGATCGTCAACATGTAATGACATTCCTCGCTTCCCAGGGTTCAATGAAAAAGGATAAAAGTTTTGCCGGCAGGTTGAAGAAAGCGTTTGTGTGAAAGTGAAGAAAATTATCGTAGATTCAAGCATTATTGCCGAACATCTTATAACAACAAACAGTGAATCGCTGCTGAGAAAATTATCAAAGGAATACTTTTGTTATACGACAGTATTCAATGCAATTGAACTTTTTGCCGTTTCAAAGAGTCTAAAAGAGACACAGGCAGTAGAAGATGCAATGAATGCTATGAAGATCTTAGGAGTAAACGCAAAAAGCGCTAAGAATATAGGGACAATTGTTTCGTCTATAAAGAATGATTTCTCAGCATTGATCGCCGGAGTTTGTATTGAAAGTAAACTGCCGATCATAACACTGAACCCGAAGCGGTTTTCGGGAATTAATAAATTGAAAGTTCAATCAATAAAAGATCTTGCAGAACAATGATGACGACACTGAATCTTCAATCGACAATCACTTGTCCGGAGTGCGGGTTTCAAAAAGAAGAAACAATGTCGATTGATTCATGTCAGTTCTATTATGATTGTGTAAACTGCAAAGCCATCATAAAACCCAAAACGGGAGATTGTTGTGTGTTCTGCAGTTATGGAAGTGAAAAGTGTCCGCCAATACAAGAATCAAAAGCGTGTTGTTAAAATTTTTTTGTTTATAAATGAATACACATAAGGTGAAGCAGTAATGGTTAAAATTACAAAACAGTATACGAACAGAGAGAGCCAATCACTCGATAAATACCTGCAGGAGATCGGCAAGGTCGATCTGTTGACTCCGGATGAAGAAATTGATCTTGCAAAGCGGATCAAAAAGGGTGAACAGCGTGCATTGGAGAAATTGACGAAAGCCAACCTGCGTTTCGTTGTGAGCGTTGCGAAGCAATATCAGAATCAGGGATTATCATTGGGCGATCTCATCAACGAAGGGAATCTTGGATTGATTAAAGCGGCAAAACGTTTTGATGAGACTCGCGGATTCAAATTTATCTCGTACGCAGTGTGGTGGATCCGTCAATCCATTTTACAAGCGCTGGCAGAACAATCACGCATTGTTCGCCTACCGTTGAACCGTGTCGGTGCATTGAACAAGATCGGTAAAGCATTCAGCCAGCTTGAACAGGAATTTGAACGTGAACCAAGTGCGAGCGAACTTGCGGAAGAACTTGATATGTCTGTGTTCGAAGTTGCTGACACACTCAAGATCTCGGGACGACATCTTTCCGTTGATGCGCCGTTCGCACAAGGTGAAGATAATCGTCTACTTGACGTTATTCAAGATGAGCGGCAGCCCGCACCGGACTCTATCTTAATGGATGAATCATTGAAAGAAGAAGTGAAACGTGCACTGGCAACCTTAAGTGAACGCGAATCAGAAGTGATCCGTTTGTACTTCGGATTACATAAAGAACATTCGTTGACATTGGAAGAGATCGGTGAAAAATTCAATCTTACCCGCGAACGTGTCCGTCAGATCAAAGAAAAAGCGATCCGTCGGCTGCGTCATGCATCACGCAGTAAAAACTTACGGTCGTATCTTGGATAAGCAATGATGATTCTTCAACAGTGTAAGCCCCTTCTTCTATTGAGAGGGGGCTTTTCATTTTTTATATTGATATTTTCCATGTTGTTGATCGGCTGCGGTTCTTCATCTCCGCGGTTTGCAGGAAATGAAAGCCCTAAAAAGGAAACGAAAAAGGCCAAAAAAGGAAATGTTCGTTTTTCATCCAAAGTTATTGAAGAGGAAACGAAGGAAGACGATAAAAAGGTTGATGTAAAAAAAGTTGAACACCATTTCAAAAGTGCAAAGTCTTCCACCGTTCCGATCACGCCCAAAAAAGAGAATGTTGAACCAAAAAAATCTGATATTGCAGTATCAGGAAG
>JANXZD010000488.1 GCA_025355705.1 Bacteroidota bacterium
CTCTCCTTTGCAGAATTGACAACATCAGATTTATCCGTGAAAAGGGTAGCGACCACTTCTCCTATTTTTACAAGATCTCCTGCTTTTTTCTTCAATAATATTCCAGCTTTGGGATCAATGACATCATCAACTTTTGTTCTCCCTGCACCAAGAGTAATCCCGGTCAAACCAAGTTCCAGCGAATCAATGGTTGTAATATATCCATCAGATGAAGCAGTAATTACCTCTGAATATTTTGACGTTGGATATTTCTCTAAATGTTCAATAAACGATATATCTCCCCCTTGAATTTTCACCAATTGTAAAAATTTATCAAATGCTTTTCCATTGTCCACAACTTCTTTGCAGCGTTCAATTCCCTCCGCAAGCGAGGATGCTTTTTTCCCAAGTTTTACCATGGCACCGCCAAGAACGTATGTCAACTCCATGATATCAGGAATATCCCTTCCCTGGAGACATTCTACAGATTCAGCGGTTTCATTCCAATTGCCGATCGCGTATCCGAGTGGCTGATTCATATCGGTGATAAACCCAATGGTTTCTTTCCCAAAACTTGTTCCAATTCCAACGAGTGCTTGAGCAAGTTCAACCGATTTTTCGTGTGTTTGCATAAATGCACCACGGCCCGTTTTAACATCGAGCACAAGCGCGTCAATTCCTTCGGCTAATTTTTTGCTCATAATACTTCCTGCGATCAATGGAATACACTCTACAGTCGCAGTAACATCTCGCAACGCATACATTTTTTTATCTGCTGGCGCAATTTCTTTCGTCTGCCCAATCATCACCAATCCGATCTCTGCTATCACTCTTTTATATTCTTCAATGGAAAGATTCGTGCGAAATCCAGGAATCGATTCCAATTTATCCAAGGTACCACCGGTATGTCCTAATCCGCGCCCACTGATCATTGGAACAGGAACTCCGCACGCCGCTACAATAGGAGCTAGTGGAAGTGAAATCTTATCGCCAACCCCACCGGTCGAATGTTTATCGACTTTTATGCCAGGGATGTGAGAAAGGTCAATTACATCTCCAGAATGCAGCATCAATCTTGTGAATTCAGCGGTTTCGTCTTTCGTCATACCGCGAAAGAACGTTGCCATTAAAAACGCTGATATCTGATATTCCGGAACAATTCCTTTTACATAACCTTCAATAATAAAATTCATTTCTTCAGATGAAAGAATTTCGCCGTTTCTTTTTTTCCGAATGATCTCAGTTGCCGTCATTGAATTCCCAGCTTTCTTGCGCCAAGCAAAATGCCGGCTATTGTTTTACCATCAATAATTTCTTCTCGTTCTATCTTTGAGATAGCTTCAATGATTGGAAGCCGGATCACTTCTATTGAAGCTTCACCCTCCTCTAATGCAGTACCAAGTTCATGGTGATAAACATCTTGAGCAAGGTACACATGAAGTATTTCGTTACAAAACCCGGGAGTAGCATACAGCGAAGTCAGTTTAGACCACTGCTTAGCAGCAAAACCGGTTTCCTCTCGCAGTTCTCGTTGAGCACATAATAGTGGATCTTCATTCTTATCTAATTTCCCGGCGGGAAGTTCGATAACGTCCTTTGCAAATGGATGACGATACTGCTTAACGAGAAGAATATCTTTGTTTTCAAAAACACACAGAATGACAGCGCCTCCCGGATGTTCAATGATCTCACGAATTGTTTCGTTGCCGGACGGATACACTAAACGATCTATCGTAAGATCGATGATCTTTCCGCTATATTTTTTTTCTCTTTGAAGAAGTTTGAAGTGCATTACTATTTTTTTCGTATGTGTGGTGAATAACTCGTTGCGGGAAAGGTATTGTAATCTTCTGTTCCATAAATTTTTCGTATATCTGCACACGAAGATTCTCTGAGACAACAAATTGATCTTGAAATGTGGCAACACGGCATACCAAACGAAATAAGAGTGCGGATTCTCCGAAATTCATCAAGAAAGCTTCCGGTACTGGTTCTGCAAGAACCAGAGAATGTTTTTTAGCAGCTGAGATCAGTATTTGTTTCACTTGAGCGATATCGTTTCCATATGCAGCACCAATATCAACTATTACGCGAATTTCATTCGCAGGATATGCAAAATTCACTATTTTTGTTTTAATAAGTTCATTGTTTGGAACGATCAACATGTTATTGTCAAAATCTAAGATCTTTGTGCTTCTCAATCCAATCTCAAAGATATCGCCAACTTCACCTGTCGGAATCTTTACACGGTCTCCTACTCGGAAAGGTCGGTCAATCATAATAATAAAACCGGAAATCATATTTGAGATCGTATCCTGCGCAGCAAGACCGAGAGCTAGAGAACCTGCACCCAATATTGTAAGCAAACTTGTCACGCTGTAATTGAAATGCTCCAAAACAACAATTGAAGTAAATGCAATGACCACTATTGTTACAATACGATTGACCAGCGGACTCAGTGTCTGG
>JANXZD010000492.1 GCA_025355705.1 Bacteroidota bacterium
ATCACATACTGAATCTTACTTGGATTCAACTGCACGATCTTCACATTATCCGGCCCGGCAATACTTGGACTGATCATTCCGCTTGTATCAAGGAGAATCGATTTGTAATCGATGAATGCCGAGAAATCTTTTTCCGAAAGCGGGGTAATAATGTTCACCCCGGAACGAACGATGATGGAGATCTTTGGCGGTATCAAGACGATTTTTTTATTTTCTGGTACCTGCACAATTTCGATCGAAATATCTGAAATCGTTTTTTCTGCAATCGGTTGAACATCGAATGTTACTGACACAGTAGAATGAGTCCGCAATATCTCAAAAGAAAAAGAATCGACCAATGTAGCATTCGTTTTGACGGGTGAATTGATATCGTTCAATGTAATGCTGTTTGTTTTCCAGAATGATATTTTGTTCAACAATGAACGTGCACCGGTGATTTCTATACTGTCCGGATTTGTTTTTACTTTGCCAACCAAACCAAAACCTTCGTGGAACGAAGCATTTACCATCGGCAATATTGGAACTATCTTTGTTGTTTTAAGGTCAAGCCGAACCAGAACGGTTTCAGGAGAGGTGTTGATAACGTGAATAATGCTTGAGATATTAGCATGGTCATTTAATTCTTTGTACGTAAAAAGAGTATCTTTTTTTGACAGGTTCTTAAAATCGATGGTATATCGAAGGGATGGAGAAAATATCGTATTCAGTAATTGCCAGCCAGTACCTTGAACAGTGCACCGGACGTTTTTAGGTAATGGAATTGCAATTGCCTGATCAGAGCGAAGATGTTCAATTTTTACGGGAACATCGATAGATATCTCAAATTGACCTCCAAGATTGACGGATGCCCAAACAAGGAATGCGAAAATAAGAGAAAACAGTATGGCTGGGAAATTGCGTTCTTTCATAAAAAAATATAGTGATGAACACTGCGAGAATCAATAACGATAGTGTTTTTATTTTTTGTAACTCTCGCGATTTTATCCTATTTTCATCCTACTAATATTCATTTCTTAAACGAAACCTTCGAATTATGGCAACTCTCAAAAAAGAAAAACCCCTAAAACAATCTCAAGAGTCAACAATTATTCCATTGAAATACCAACACGCTGTAGCGGTTGTTCTCATTTTTCTATCACTCGTTGCCTTTTTCGGCGAACTTGTCTTTGAAGGAAAAGTATTTGTTGCGGCCGACACAATTGCTTCAAAAAGTTTTGAAACATTGATTGATGATGCCGCTAAAGAAAACACCGTTCCTTTATGGAATCCTTATATCTTCTGTGGTATGCCGGGAGTTGCAAGTATGATGGTGCATGGTGATCGAATATATGATTTCTCTGCATATCTTCTTGGTCGGGGACAGATATTGTTTGGGATCGTTGTCAATAATGCTGATGTCGGTTGGCAGTTATTTTATTATTTCATTCTTGGAACGGGCGTTTATTTTTTTGTTTGGCATAAAGTGAAGAACAAAATTGCTGCCGTTATCAGCGGACTTACAGTAATGCATTCAACATTTATTATAATTTTGGTGATGGTTGGGCATATGACAAAGGTGCCAGTGATCGCATTTTTCCCTTGGATTTTTTTGACGATTGAGAACCTTCGTGAAAGATTCTCAATTTGGTCATCCCTCGCTTTGGTTGTTCTTGTTCACTTCCTGCTATTGCCAGGTCATATTCAAATGATCTTCTATGTATACTTTGCTCTAGGAGTATATTATCTCTTCTTCTTGATTCGAGCGCTCGTTACAAAAGGAGACTGGAAAGGGATACTTCGTTCCGGAAGCATCCTAGCGGTTGCATCAGGTCTTGCCTTTGCCATGACGGGCGATCAATACCTTGCCACACTTGAATATTCAAAATATTCCATGCGTGGTGCCGATCCCATTGTTCGCTCACAGCAAGCACAAGAGAAAGGAGCATCCAATGGTGGATTAGATTATGACTATGCAACTCAATGGTCGTTTTCTCCAGGTGAGATGCTGACTTTTATTATTCCTTCCGCCTATGGTTTTGGGGTGAGTGTACCCTACCAGGGTCCCGAAACAAATAATCAAGCAGCAAAACTTCCGTTGTATTTTGGTCCGCAACCGTGGACCGATGCCCCGCAATTTATGGGAGTGATCATCGTAGTTCTTGCGGGAATAGGATTCTGGCGAAAAAGGAGAGATCCATTTGTTCAATATTCGGGAATATTGGTTTTGGTGTCATTGTTAGTTGCATTTGGGAAAGAATTCCCATTGGTTTACGATCTGATGTTCAATTATTTTCCAATGTTCAATAAGTTTCGCATTCCATCAATGATGCTTATTTTGGTTCAAATGATTGTTCCTATGATCGCAGGGTATGGCGTTGTAAGTTTGATGAATACAGAAGAAAACAATGCACCCCGCATTCGTAAATACTTTGAGTATTCATTGATTGGACTTGGAGTATTATTGGTGATCTCACTTGTTGCAAAAAATTTGTTACTCTCAGTTTACGAAATATTTGTTCCGAACGCCGAACAATTACTTGGGGTAAAATTTGGAAACAACGCACCTGTTGTCTATAAAATTGTTACCGGAATGATCTCAAATGAAATTACTATCGGGCTTCTCTTGGTGCTTATTGCACTTGGAGGTTTTTACCTTTATCAAAGACAGAAAATAAAACTAGCCCCGCTCACAATTGGATTAATTGTTGTTGTTCTTTTTGATCTATGGCGCGTCAACTTCAAGCCAATGGAAATGCATCCCCGAACCAAAACTACTGAAGCATTCTCAACACCCGAGTATATCAAATATTTGCAAAACGATACCACGCAATACCGTACACTATTGATTGAAAATGGGCAGCCTACTTATGATAATACATTTGCTTATTATCGGATACAAAGTGCGTACGGATATTCTGGAACAAAAATGCGACAGATCCAGGATACTTATGATGTTGCAGGTATCGGAAACCCTCTTCTATGGGGATTGATGAATGTGAAATACATTATTTCAGATCGTCCTGATTCCAATCAAGTTCTTATTCCGGTATTTCGAGGAGAAAAAGCGGTAATGTACAATCGCACCGTACTTCCCAGGGCATTCTTCGTTAATAGATATGAAGTAAAAGACGGATTACAAATTCTTCAAAACATAAAAGAGATGAATTTTATACCCACCGATGTTGCTTATGTAATGACTGATATCGGGAAAAAAATTGATTTACCTCAAATAGGAAGTGAAGTTCGCTATACGCATTTTGGCATTCATGATATAACTCTTCATGCCAATGCCACCGGCAACAATCTTCTCTTTTTGAGTGAAGCGTGGTACCCCGAAGGATGGAAAGCATACATTGACGGCAAGGAGACATCGATCTATCGGTTGAACTATATGTTTAGAGGTGTTATTGTGCCGCAGGGAGAACACACTATCACAATGAAATTTACATCGTCGGCATTTTCACTTGGCAAACAGTTGAGTTTATGGATCAATATTCTAGTGTTGGGTGGCTTTGTATTGTTTAGTTTTAATTTTTTTAGAAAAACAAACAATTCTATTTTACAAAAATAAATTTTTGTAAAATAGAATTGACCTTCTAAATAAAAACGCTCTTCTGAAAAGAAGAGCGTTTTTATTTATAGCAAAAAAAATTTGTCTCTCAATTAATTTCCTTTTAACAAACCGATTATC
>JANXZD010000518.1 GCA_025355705.1 Bacteroidota bacterium
TGACGGCGAGAGCCATATAACTTGCGTGAACGGAACACAAGGAGAAATACCGGAATAAAGATCACGGAAGCAGTGATGTACGTTTCGATCGGTGGTACACCGAGAGTGATCTCAAAGTATTGTGTGAGTGGAGAAAAAAAACGGAGCCAATATGAGATCAGGAATGCAGACTCAAATGCGATCACGTCAGAAAAAATAGTCAGAAGCGGGATCAATAAATCGTTTCGTCGTTGACTGCTCATTTTTTTATCGCGGTATTTTTTTTATTGATCAATAATTTATCTACTCGATTTCCATCCATATCAACCACTTCAATACGCAGATCCCTCCAGAAAAAGAACTGACCTGCTCTAGGAATCTTTCCCATCTGGTTGATAGTGAATCCGGCAAGTGTTTGATAGTTTCCAGTCTCTTCTTCCGATAATGAATCGATTCCAAAAAGATCTTTGAATTCGTCGATCATCAATGCTCCGTCGATCAGATATGAACCATCGGCACGTTGAATGACATACGGGTTCATACTGTTGTCTTCATCAATCGCTTCACCAACGACCGCTTTAAGGATATCGTTCAAGGTTATCAATCCCTGAATACCACCATATTCATCAACAAGAAAAGCAAAATGAATGCCGGTCTCTTTGAATTGTTCGATCAATTGAACGACAAGCATATTTTCCACAACATATAATGGTTTTCGAAGATGATGCTCAAGGGAAGACACCGGTCCTGCGACCGATGCAGAAAAAAGATCTTTGATGTGAATGATCCCGATGACATTATCGATGCCCCCTTTACACACCGGAAAAAATGAATGAGAACTTTCAACGATCTTTTTAAAATTCTCTTCCAGCGGTTCCTCTGAATCCAACCAAATGATGTCGGTACGCGGAGTCATTAACGCGTTTACATTCTTATCTGCCAGACGGAACACGCGTTCGACCATTTCCTGTTCAACTTCATTAAACGTTCCGGCTTTTGTTCCTTCATCCAACATTACTTTGATTTCATCTTCGGTAACGGAAGGTGAGGTGCTTTCCTTTATACCAAACGAGCGAATGATGATGTTGGTTGAGAATGTTAAAAATCTAACGATTGGATACATTGCAACTGAAAGCGTACGCATTGGAATTGCGACCAAACACGCTACACGTTCCGGATCTTTTAATGCGAGTTGTTTAGGAATGAGTTCCCCAACAATTAACGATAAGTAGGTAATAGAAATAACCACAAGGACTAAACTGATCGGTTCGGCATATTCAATCAATAGCGGGAATTGTGTTAAATACACTGCAACAGATTCCGAAAGAGTTGCACCTCCAAACGCACCCGCAAGGATACCAACCAGTGTAATTCCTGCCTGCACCGTAGAAAGGAAATGATCGGGTGCGTTGGCAAGATCTAACGCAACCCTGGCTCGAATATTTCCTTTATTGACGAGATGTTGTAATCGAGGTTTTCGTGAAGAGAGAATAGCAATCTCGGAAAGGGCGAACAAACCGTTCAGAATCACAAGAAGAAAGATCAACAGTATTTCAAGACCGATAGACATAATGAATATAAAATACAAACAAGAGGGGAGAAATAAAAACTATGAATACGATTTGGAGCTGAATGATATTCTGAAGGGAAAAAATAGCTTGAAGGCAAGGTCAAGAATGGCTTAAAAGCGGGTTTTCCACATAGACAAAGAGAAAACCCGCTTTGGTATTACATCCATTTATTATCGAGATACCATTTGATCGTTTCTTTTACTCCTTCTGCAAGTGTTACTTCCTGTTTGTATCCCAGTTCTGTTTTTGCTTTGGTAACATCACAGCACCAGTTGTCTTGTGTTAAGTCATGAGCTTTTTCATAGTTCAAGACAGATGGTTTTGATTTGAATTTTGAAGCAATTCCGGAAATTCCTGCAATGACGAATACCAGCGGTTTTGGTACGCGCACACGGAATAATTTTTTATTCAAAACATTTTTAGTGACATAACCAATCTCATTCCACGTATAATACTGTTCGCTGCCGAGAAAATAGATCTGTCCGTTCGCTTTTTCACTCTCTCCGGCAAGAATAATTCCTGACACAAGATCAGTAGAGTGAACAAGACTGACATATGTTTCCTTAAACCCGATCAGTAATTCCAATCCCATGTATGCCGATTTGAAATAATCGAACGTAGCTGTATCGCGAGGACCGTATACCGCCGAGACCCGTAAAATTGTTATAGGAAGTTTATCATTGAACTTTAAGACTTCATGTTCGGAAGCGAGTTTACTTTTTCCATATGTCGTCAATGGATGTGGAACGGCGGTTTCGTTTACTGCAGCCATTCCTTTTCCCGGTCCGACTGCGGTTTGACTGCTGATGTGAACGAATTTTTTAATGTTCGGATTTATCCGTGCGGTAATTTCAATAATATTACGTGTTGCGTCACGGTTTCCGCGATAAAATTCTTCTTTCGAATGCGCTGCAACCAATCCTGCTACGTGATAAACATACTGTACGCCTTCAATTGCTTGTTCTAACGCTGCATTGGAGAAGAGATCGCCTTCGATGATTTCAATTGGAAGATCCTTTAAATATCCGAGTTTCTTTGGATTTCGTACCAATGCGCGCACATGATACCCTTTTGAGAGTAAACGGTCAATAAGGTGACTTCCGATGAAGCCTGTACCGCCGGTGACAAATGCTATTGGTTTCATAATTCCTTTTTATTGTTTCAATTGGTTTGAAGATTCAAAAGTTGTCTTTGATCATCCTAGAGTTATTTTCTCTCTATAATAATCTGAAATTGCATTTCGTTCTATGTTAAAGTATATTCAAACGTTCTATTATTTCAATGAAGGAGTTTTCCCCGTGGATCTATTTGACAAATGTACTGAATTTACCCGTGCCGATGAAGTAAAAGCGGCAGGTCTTTATCCTTATTTTCGCCCGATTGAAGCTAATGAAGGTCCGATTGTAGAGATGGCTGGACGTAAAATTATCATGGCAGGTTCAAATAATTATCTTGGATTAACCGCTCATCCTAAAGTAAAAGAAGCAGCGATCAATGCTGTAAAAAAATATGGAACCGGTTGTTCCGGTTCGCGGTATCTAACCGGAACTATCGATCTTCATGTTGAACTTGAATCTCGCCTCGCAAAATTTCTCGGGTATGAAGATGTTCTGTTGATCTCGACCGGATATCAAACAGCGCAGGCGATAATTCCAACACTTGTTCAACGCGGTGAATTTATTGTCTCGGATAAAGATAATCATGCATGTATCGTCATGGCAAACATGATGGCAGCGGGAATGACGGCAGAAGTTATCCGCTATAAACACCGCGACATGAAACATCTTGAAGCGGTCATTTCAAAGTTGCCGCTTGAAGCCGGGAAATTAATTGTCACCGACGGGGTGTTCAGTACGAGCGGTGAAGTTGTTGATATGCCTTCCATTGTTGCCATCGCAAGAAAATATAATGCAAGAATTATGTGCGATGATGCACATGCAACCGGAGTCGTCGGCATTGGCGGACGAGGAACTGCAAGCAAATTTGGTTTGACGAAAGAAGTCGATATCACGATGGGAACCTTCAGCAAATCGTTCGCATCGCTGGGTGGATTTATCGCTTCATCCCGTTCAGTAATAAATTATATCAAGCACAGTTCACCGGCGCTGATCTTTTCTGCAAGTCCGACACCGGCTTCAGTTGCATCCGCGCTTGCCGCGCTCACAATAATAGAAGAGCATCCGGAACTTGTTACACAGCTTCACGCAAATGCAAATCGCGTTCGAGAAGGATTACGTGGTTTAGGATTCAATGTTATTGGGGAACCTGAAACTGGTATTGTCTCAGTGATTATTGGTGATACTGAAAAAACGCTTGTCTTTACCAAAGAGTTATTCGATGCGGGCGTGTTTGTGAATGCGTTTGTCCGTCCCGGTGTTCCTCCGGGAATGGAGATGCTTCGTACAAGTTATATGGCAACACATCAAAATGTGCATCTTGATAAGATCGTAGAGATTTTCGGTATCATCGGAAAAAAACTCGGCGTGATCAGTTAATTTTTTTTGCAGTTCACTGTAAGCCACGCCGATAGAATCACTATCAGCGTGGCTTTTTATTGAAGGAAGAAATATGGCACACTTCACAATTCGTTCCGTTCAAACAAAAGCGGATACAAAAAAATTCATCGATTTTATTTACACACTCTATAACGAAGATCCGAACTGGGTTGCTCCGTTAAGAATGGATCGTGAAAAATTGATCGACAAAAAGAAAAATCCATTCTATACCCACTCTTCGATGGAATTATTCCTTGCAGAACGAAACGGTGAAGTCATCGGAAGGATCGGCGCGATCGTCAATGATAATCATAATAGAGAGCATAACGACAAGGTCGGATTTTTTGGATTCTTCGAATGTGTGAACGAACAGGATGTTGCCAACGCGCTCTTTGATGAAGCAAAAAATTATTTGCTGTCAAAGGGAATGAATGCAATGCGCGGTCCTGCAAATCCTTCCGTCAACGACGAGTACGGATTGCTAATCGAAGGATTTGATTCTCCGCCGGTTGTATTGATGACGTACAATCCAAAATATTATGTCACACTCATTGAAAATTACGGATTGAAAAAAGAAAAAGATTTGTATGCTTACATTTTGGATCAAAACACGGTCTATACAGACAAATTCAATCGTGCTAACGAGATCGTAAAGCAACGTAACAGTCTTACGTTCCGTCCGATCAATATGAAAGATTTCAAGAACGAAGTTCGACGGATTAAAGAAGTGTACAATGCAGCATGGCAGTATAATTGGGGAGCGGTTGCAATGACTGATGCTGAATTTGATGCATTGGCGGAAGATTTGAAGATGGTTGTCGAACCGGAATTAGTTCTGATCGCAGAATCAAAAGGAAAAATGGTTGGATTCGGTCTTTCACTTCCTGATATCAATGTGCGGTTGAAAGCAAATAAAAACGGCGGGTTGATCGGCGGATTGCTTCACCTTCTTGTCTTCAAGAAAAAGATCGATCTCGTCAGAGTTATTGTCCTCGGTGTGATTCCCGAATTCCAACGATCGGGAGCTGCCGGCGTATTATTTTATGAAACTGCGGTTCGTGCAAAAAAACTCGGTTATCGCTACGGCGAAGCAAGTTGGATTCTGGAAGATAATGTTATGATGAATCGCGCTGCGGAAATGATGCAAGGGAAACGCTATAAAACATACAGGATCTATCAAAAAGAAATTTAGTATAGAATGAGAAGCAAGTAATTCGTATTTTTAGAGCAATAAAAGTTATTTACAACTATAAATTTTGAGGGATACAATGGCTGTTAAACCTGTTGAAAAAATCTGGATGAACGGAAAATTAGTTGATTGGAATGACGCAAAAATTCATGTTCTATCGCATGTTATTCATTATGGCAGCTCGTGGTTCGAAGGGATACGCTGCTACGAAACAAAAAAAGGGTCTGCAATTTTTCGGCATAAAGAGCATATGTCCCGATTATTCGATTCTGCAAAATTATACCGCGCCGAAATTCCGTACACGCTCGACCAGTTGATGCAGGCAAATAAAGAGACGATCAAAGTCAATAAATTAAAAGCATGTTACATCCGTCCAATTGCATATCGCGGTTATGGTGATGTTGGTGTGTACCCAATGGGGTGCCCGGTGGATGTAACAATTGCAGTATGGGAATGGGGAAAATATCTTGGCCCCGAAGCGCTTGAAAAAGGAATTGATGTTCGCTTTGCATCGTGGCAGCGTGCGGCAGGAAATACAATCCCTACAATGGCAAAAGCGGGAGGGAATTACCTGAATTCGCAATTGATGAAAATGGAAGCACGTGTTGATGGATATGAAGAGGGAATTGCGCTTGATATGAACGGACAGATCTCTGAAGGAAGCGGAGAAAATATTTTTGTGATACGAAACGGTATTATTTATACACCCCAATTTGTGAATGCGATCCTTCCGGGCATCACACGTGCATCGGTGATTCAATTAGCGAAAGATGCAGGATTTCAGGTTGTTGAAGGAAATCTTCCCCGTGAAATCGTCTATGTAGCGGACGAAGTATTCTTTACCGGAACGGCGGCAGAAATTTCGCCGATCAGATCCATTGACCGGATCACGATCGGAAGCGGAAAACCGGGACCGATCACACGCGAATTGCAAAAACGATTCTTTGATGTTGTCGAGAACGGAAACGATCCGCACGGCTGGTTAGATTTTATCTAAGATTCACCAAATTAAGTGCCCAACACATTGATGATGCGGGCACTTTACTTTTACGAAACAAAGAGAAATGTATGGGAAAAGATTTTGCGTTCAGAGATGTCTTCAAGTCAAAGATCAAACCGGCATCCATCGAAGAGATGCTCTCCAAGATCCCTGTCTTTGAAAAGCTTCTTGTAAAAGAATTACGTCAGGTAGCATCGATCGTTCACCGGCGTCAATATGCAAAAGGTGAATTTGTATTCTATCAAGGCGACCCCGGATTGGGAATGTACGTCATCGAAAAAGGCAAGGTCGGGATCGTCGTTGTGGGTGATGATGGTGCTCAAAAAGAAATTGCTGAAATGACGAATGGAGATTTTTTTGGTGAGATCGCATTGCTTGATGAGTCCGCACGTTCTGCTTCGGTTATTGTCAAAGAAGATTCAGAATTGATCGGATTTTTCCGTCCAGATCTTTTTGAGATCATTGAAAAAACACCAAAGACAGGGTTAAAGATCGTAGTCAAACTTGCAGAAATGATCGGCGAGCGTCTGCGTAACATGAACAGCGAGTTCTCGCGCCTTCGCGCTGAACTCGAAACAGTCAAACAATCAAAGGAGGCAGGCAATGAAAAAGCTATCTCCAAAAAGAAAAAAAGTAACGCCTAAACGTAAGGTACGATCTTCCGTTAAGAAATCTGTTCGGGTTGAAAAATCATTGATCGGATTAAAAACAATTCTTGTTCCCATCGATTTTTCGGATAACTCAAAAAAAGCATTACGGTATGCAATTCCATTTGCACAGCAATTCAACGCAACATTAATATTGATGTATGTTGTTGAGCCGACAATCTATCCGTCAGATTTTGGATTTGGTCAAGTTGGTTTTCCAAATGTGGAAAAGGAATTGCAGGAAAAAGCAGCGGAAGAAATGCGTGAGTTGATCACATCGCTAGTTCCATCAACAGTTCAATCATATTCAGTGGTTGATTCTGGAATTCCATTCGTTGAAATTACATCATTTGCTCAGGAAAAAAATATCGATCTCATAATTGTTGCTACGCACGGCACAACTGGTGTTGAACATATTTTATTCGGAAGCACTGCGGAGAAAATTATCCGAAAATCACCATGTCCTGTGTTAGTTATTCGTGCAGAAGAACACGATTTTATTGATGAACGTGTATAAGAATCCTTGCTGAATGTCTTCAACTTTCGTATATTTGAGACAAATAATTCACATTTTTTCATTTTTGATTTAATACGACAATGTTAAAAAAGCAAAAAGAACTGGCACAAAGAGTAAAAAAACAGGATGACATCATAACTACGTATGAAAACGCGTTATTCTGGTATGAAAAAAACAAAAAACTTATCACCAATGTTGGCATAGCAATTGTAGTTATTGTGGCCGGCGGATGGTTTTATATCAATAATAACCGGACGAACAACGAGAAGGCTGCAAATGAATTTGCAAAGGTTTTTTCGTATTACGATAACGGGCAATACCAATTAGCGATCAACGGTTTGCCGGAGAAAAATGTTCGAGGGTTACAGGCGATCGTGAGTGATTACGGTTCAACGAAATACGGCAACATCGCAAAATTTTATCTTGCTAACAGTTATTTCAATACCGGTGAGTATGACAAAGCGATGGAAGCGTATGACGGTGCAAGTCTTAATGCACCAATCTTAGAAGCATCGCGTATTGCAGGTGTTGCAGCGTGTTACGAAGTGAAATCGAATTTTGCGGATGCAGCAAAGTATTTTGAAAAAGCCGGCAAGTCGAATGCGAACGATCCGAATGCGGCAGAATATCTTTCGAACGCTGCTCGGAATTTTGCGAAATCTGGAAATAAAGAACAAGCAATTGAACTCTATAAGTTGATCAAAAAAGAACATTCAAGTTCTGCGGCGGCACGAGATGCGGAACGGTTCTTGGAAGAACTTCGCGGATAGACAGTACGTTTTTCCTTTTTGGATAGTAACTGCATCGTAGAGGTTCATTTCACTTTACGATGCAGTTTTTATTTTTAAATAACACCAACTCTTAACATTATGCTTACAGATTTTGGTCGTATCCTTGCTTTCTTCATCGTTGGTGCAGTCTTTACCGCCGGCGGTCTCATCGCTTCCTGGCTTCTTCGTCCTAACCGTCCTTATCAACAAAAACTTGCTACATATGAATGCGGTGAAGAACCGATCGGCGAATCGCGGATCAAATTCAATGTTCGTTTTTATGTTGTTGCGTTGATCTTCCTTGTGTTCGAAGTGGAAGTGATCTTTTTATTTCCGTGGGCGATGGTATTCAAAAATTTTGGAATGTTTGCATTCCTTGAAATGCTCTTCTTCCTTGCGATCCTGATCGTTGGGTACGCGTATGTGTGGATGAAAGGTGACCTTGAATGGGATAAACCGGTCCCCCAATTTTTCGCCAAAGCAAAGAAATCAATATTTGAAGAACAAGAGGAAGTATTAACTGAGAATCAATGAAAACTGCATTCAAATACCTTCTCTCATTATTAATTATTATAAGTATACAACTATATGCTCAAGCCCCGACGAAATTAAAGCCAATTATTGAAGTAACAGACACAATACCAGGTACTGCACTTGGAAGATACTGCAAAGGTGTCGGAGACATAAACAAGGATGGTTTTGACGATGTTGTTGTAAGTGCAACAGAGACAAGAATTAGTTATTTGTATTACGGCGGGAAACCAATGAGCAAAATTCCGGCAAAAGCTTTTCGCGGAGGCGGGAGAATAGCCACAGGAGATTTTAACGGTGATGGATGGAGAGATTTGGCGATTGAATTAAACTTTCGAGATACAGTGTTGGTGTATTATGGTGGACAACAAATAGACACTATTCCCGATCTAATTTTACATGCTGAACAATTTTCCCCTGGCAAAGTGGAAGGATTTGGCATTGGTTTACAAGTCGGTGATATGAATGGTGATGGGTATGATGATTTGGTTGTTTCAGCAGGACAAAATACTCAAAACAACGACTCAACTTATAAGAGAGGAAAAATATATGTTTATAAAGGTTCACAAAGTGG
>JANXZD010000521.1 GCA_025355705.1 Bacteroidota bacterium
TTTTGAAAATCTTTTATTCTCACTTGTAGTTACGGCAAAAAAAAAGTCCCGTTGGTTTTTCGGGACGTTTTGTAAAAGATGAAATTTTTTGAGCGCTCTTTTTTCTTTTGCGCGGCAATTTTCTTATGTGACGGTATCATTGTTTTCATTTTTTCTATCTTAAAATAGCAAAAGAATCGAAAATAAGCAAGATTGACTTTGCTTCAATTTTTAGCTAATTTTACTACAAGAATTTTATGTTTTCCAGAACATTCCATCTAAAATCTTTGAAATTCGGAGTTTTTTACTTTGGTCACTAATTACGGATATGATGTTTTTTTTACAGTTACCGGTATTTGTCTGGCAATTGGAATTGGCTCCCATTTTTTTATTGATAATATTATCATTAAGACGATCGTCGTTTCACTTGCGATCATTCTGTTTATTTTCACTCTCAATTTTTTTCGCGACCCTGAACGGCTAACACCTCAGGAGGACAATCTTGTCATTTCTCCCGCAGACGGAACAGTGATCAAGATCGAAGATGTCTTTGAAGACAAATATATAAAAAGTGAAGCAACGTTGATCTGTATCTTCATGTCTCCAGTTAATGTTCATGTGAATCGAAATCCGATTTCCGGTATAGTTGGATATTACGAGTATGTGCGAGGTGAATTTTTTGCAGCGTTTGAAGATAAAGCTTCTCTTAAGAACGAACAGACACACATTGGAATTGAAAGCAAGAGAGGTAAAGTTTTCTTCAAACAAATTGCCGGTTTTGTAGCGCGTAGAATTGTTGCTGATATAAAAATCGGAGATAGTGTCGTTGTCGGGAAACGATTTGGAATGATCAAGTTTGGATCGCGAGTTGATATTTATATTCCAAAAAATGCAGAGATCAAGGTAACAATGAATCAAAAAACTGTTGCCGGTGAAACAGTCATAGCGGTGATGAAATGATGATCACCCGGGCGGTTGTACCGACCCTCTTCACAGTTCTCAATATGTTCTGCGGTTTTCTTTCAATTGTCCAAGTGAGTGATGGAAAATATGTGGAAGCATGCTATTTTATTTTGCTTGCCGGGGTGTTCGATTCGCTTGACGGTGTGATGGCACGGTTGACGAAATCAAGCAGTCAGTTTGGAGTTGAGATTGATTCATTGTCCGATGTGGTATCGTTCGGTGCTGCTCCCGCTTTTCTTGTCTACAAATTACATCTGTTTCATTTTGGTACGGTAGGACTTATCATCAGTTCTCTTCTCGTTATCCTTGGGGGAATCCGACTTGCACGATTCAATGTTCAATTGGTTGGATTTGACAAAGATTATTTCCGCGGTCTTCCAATTCCATCCAGTGCTTTTGCAATAGTGTTTTATGTCCTGACATTTGCGGTTGATGGAAATAGATTCGAAGGATTTGCGGGAACGATCTTACCATATATTGTCGTAGCATTGTCGTTGATCATGGTGAGTACCATTAAGTATGATACGCTTCCAAGGTTTTCCAAAAAAGAAATAGCAAAACACCCGATTCGCTCCATCTCGTATTTTTTTGCTCTGTTGATCATTATCTTCACAAAAGGGCAGGCAATATTTTATGTATTTTTTGTTTTTATTGTTTTTGGAATCTTACGACATTTAATTGGTCTACTAAAACGTGAAGATAAAGTCGAATCAGAAATAGAGGAATCACCGAGTTACGATATCTAACATTCAACTGAGCGTCGATTGTGTTGCAATGATTTTTTAACTTATATTTTTTAAATAATGTATCTTTCAACTATAACCATCTCACTTCGTCCTTCAATACTTGATGTGCAAGGGAAAGCTGTTGAACTTGGTATTCATACCTTAGGATTAAGTGCAGTAAGCAATGTCCGCATCGGAAAATCAATTCACATGAATGTTGAAGCATCATCAGAAGAGGAAGCAAAACGAATTACTGAAGAAGCCTGTAAAAAGCTTCTTGCCAACACTGTGATGGAAGATTTTTCATTTACCGTGAAAAAAATATGAGCATCTCCAAATTGAAATTTGGTGTTGTCGTATTTCCGGGATCAAATTGCGATCACGATGCGTATCATGCCACAAAACATGTTTTGCATCAGGATGCTGAATTCTTGTGGCACAAGGATACTGACCTAAAAGACTCTGATGTGATCATTCTTCCGGGCGGATTTTCGTACGGAGATTATCTTCGCACAGGAGCCATTGCACGATTTTCACCGATCATGAACGAAGTGATCCAATTTGCAAATAACGGTGGTGTTGTTATTGGTATTTGCAATGGATTCCAAGTGTTGTGCGAATCTGGTCTGCTTCCGGGTGTGTTAATGAGAAATGCTTCTCTCTTGTTTGCATGTAAACATCTTTCCATTCGTGTGGAACATAATGACTCTCGATATACGTCAAAGATCAAAGCGGGTGATGTTCTGAATATCCCAATTGCTCATGGAGATGGAAATTATTTTGCTGAACACGATATCATTAAATCTCTGGAAGATCAGCAACAGATTTTATTCCGTTATTGCGATACGGAAGGGAAAATTTCTAGTGAATCAAACCCAAATGGTTCTGTCAATAACATTGCCGGCATTATGAATGGTAACGGGAATGTGATGGGAATGATGCCTCATCCGGAACGTGCATGTGAATCGGAGCTTGGTTCATCCGATGGGAAAAAGATTTTTGAATCAATTATTAACAGTTTTATTTTACAAACAGTGTAAGAAAGGAAGGTTGTTATGTTTGGATTAGGCGGACCCGAAACGATCATGATTGTAGTAGCGATTCTAGTTTTATTTGGAGCAAAGAAAATCCCTGAATTCATGCGTGGACTTGGGAAAGGGGTCAGTGAATTTAAAAAAGGAATGAATGAAGTTCAAAATGAACTGAGCAAAGAGATAACTGAGAAAAAAACCGAAGAAAAAAAATAATTGTGGTAGTATTTACTGTCAGGTTGATCTCAATGAACATTGGGATCTGTTTCTCTAATTTATTTTGAATATTCAAGAATCATACGATACCTATCGCAAGCGCCTGTTTCAACAAGAAGAAACCGTTGAAGCCAGGGTTGCCGAGCATCTTTCCGTAATAACCAAGCGAAAAAATTTAAATGCGTTTCTTTCTGTCTTTGAAAAAGATTCGTTGCTTCACGCAAAGGGGATCGATGCAAAGATAAAAAAAGGAACAGCCGGATCTCTTGCCGGCATGGTCATCGCGATCAAGGATGTTCTCTCAATGAAGGGAACGGTCACGACGTGCGGTTCCAAGATGCTCGAACACTTTGAAGCAGTGTATGATGCAACAGTGATTAAGAATCTTCGTGCGGCAGATGCGGTCGTAATTGGTAAGACAAATATGGATGAATTTGCGATGGGTTCATCCGGTGAAAATTCTGCATATGGTGTCACAAAGCATCCGTTGGATGAATCTCGAGTTCCGGGTGGTTCAAGCAGCGGTTCCTGTGTTGCGGTTGCAGCAGGAATGGCCACAACATCGCTTGGGACTGATACCGGCGGTTCCATTCGACAGCCGGCAGGATTGTGTGGAATTGTTGGATTAAAACCGACATATGGAAGAGTTTCGCGTTACGGACTAGTCGCTTTTGCTTCATCGTTTGATCAAATTGGTCCATTTGCAAATTCGGTTCGCGATGCTGCGAGAGTGCTGCAAGTGATCGCTGGAAAAGATGAGAACGATTCAACATCTGCTAATGTTCCCGTTCCGGATTATTTATCTGCTCTGGATCGGAATGTAAAAGGAATGAAGATCGGTTTGCCGAAAGAATATTTTTCCGATGTATTGAATAAAGAGATCCGTTCTGCAATTGATAAAAAGATCGATCAATTGAAAAAGGGGGGAGCAGAGATTGTTGAAGTATCTCTTCCTAATTCCGAATTTACAATCTCTACATATTATATTTTAGCGACAGCAGAAGCATCGTCCAATCTTGCTCGATACGATGGGGCGAGATATGGATTTCGCTCTTCCAATGTTTCCGATCTCAATAGTGTGTATACCAAATCCCGCAGTGAAGGATTTGGGGATGAAGTCAAACGGAGAATTATGTTGGGAACGTATGTGTTGTCATCAGGATATTACGACGCATATTATCGCAAAGCGCAGCAAGTTCGTCATTTGATCCAAAATGATTTTAATGATGCATTTAAGAAGGTTGATTGTATTCTTACCCCGATTTCTCCAACGACAGCGTTTAAACTTGGAGAAAAGATGAATGACCCATTGCAAATGTACCTGAATGATATCTATACTGTGTCGGCAAATCTTGCGGGAATCCCCGGCATCAGTGTTCCTGCAGGAGTTGATGCTCAAGGATTACCGATTGGTGTTCAATTGCTTGGTAAACAATTTGATGAACCGATGATATTAAAGGTCGGAGATTTTTTAGAAAATAATAATTAATTCCATTCAAATTTAAACTGTGAAAATTTTATGAGTATCCTCGTCAACAAAAAAACACGATTGGTAGTGCAAGGCATTACCGGTGGTGAAGGAACATTCCATACGTCTCAAATGCTTGCATACGGAACAAATGTTGTTGCAGGTGTAACCCCGGGAAAAGGGGGGTCACGGTACAAGGGAAATGAAAAAGATAAGTTTAATCGCGAAGTAAAGGTATTCAACACTGTTGCTGATGCTGTAAAAGAAGAGGGAGCAAATACTTCTATCATTTATGTTCCAGCAGCATTTGCTGCTGATGCAATTATGGAAGCTGCTGACGGTGGTGTGAGTCTCATTGTTTGTATCACCGAAGGAATTCCTGTAAAAGATATGGTGAACGCATACGAATACATCACCAAAAAAGGAGTTCGTTTGATCGGTCCGAATTGTCCTGGCATTATCACACCGGGTGAAGCGAAGGTCGGAATTATGCCAGCGTTTATTCACAAACCGGGTCGTGTTGGTGTTGTCTCCCGAAGCGGAACGTTGACCTACGAATCTGTCTGGCAATTGACCGAACGCGGAATTGGTCAATCAACCTGTATTGGCATTGGCGGAGATCCGATCATTGGAACACGATTCATTGATGCGATAAAATTATTTAACGATGATGATAAGACCGATGGTATCATCATGATCGGTGAGATCGGCGGAAGCGCAGAAGAAGAAGCGGCTGAATACATTAAAAAATACGTTTCTAAACCTGTGGTTGGATTCATTGCGGGACGAACGGCACCTCCGGGACGAAGAATGGGACATGCCGGCGCGATCATTTCCGGCGGCAAGGGAACAGCCAATGAAAAAATGAAAGCAATGAAAAGCGCCGGAATTTTTGTCTGT
>JANXZD010000003.1 GCA_025355705.1 Bacteroidota bacterium
AATTGTGATGATCAATTGGCAGAGGCGCTTCTTCATTCTGCAGAATACATTAAGAATGAAACATTGTCGGTTCAATTGACAAGAAAAGATCTCAACGGAAATTCTGTTAAGGAAGATATTAACGGTGAACGGTGCGAAATAAGTATTACGAAAGTGTAGAACTAATTCATTGTCATTATTATAAGGATTGCAATGGCGAAAAAGACCGTAGTAAAAGCGAAATCTAAAACCGCAAAAAAAATTTCGCGTTCAAAACCCCCATCGTCAAAAACAAAAAAGGTTATTGTTAAACCAGTAAAGAAAAAGACGATAAAGGGATACAGTGCAAAGGATCTTGCATTCTTTAAGAAATTGATTCTTGAAAAAAGAAAAGAGATCCTCGAGGAATTGACGATCTTAAAAGAAAGTATGATGGATGTTACCACGGGTGAATATGCAAGTGAGAACTCCACCTATTCGACCCATATGGAACAGGGGACTGATGCGATGGAGCGGGAAAAAACATTTCTGTTCGCTTCACGTGAAGGGAAATTTCTAAACTACTTGGATGATGCCCTTCGCCGTATAGAGAAAGGTACCTATGGTATTTGTCTTGAATGTATCGATACTCCAAAAGAACTTTGCAAAACGTGTCCTTTGATCCCCAAAGCACGCCTTGAAGCTGTTCCACATGCACAATTGTGTGTTGAATGTAAAAACTTAAAGAAGGGAATGATGTAATCGTGAAAGTTCTTTTTGTCACTGCATTTATTGTGTTTGCAGACCAGATTTCAAAGTTCATGATAAAAGGAATCAAATTCCCATTATGTGGTATCTCTTTTCAAGGAATGTCATTAGGGAATTCAATTCCGGTTCTTGGAGATTTTCTTCGGATTACATTTATAGAAAATCCGGGAATGGCATTTGGAATTGAAGTCGTTGACGGGAAAATATTTCTCACACTGTTCTCTGTTGTTGCCAGCATAGGCATTCTGTTCTATCTATATCTTATGCGTTCTGAAAAATTATTATTCCGCCTTTCCCTTGCACTTATTCTTGGCGGAGCAATTGGTAATCTTATCGATAGAGTATTTTACGGTATTATTTATGGTGAATCGTCACTATTCCACGGTAAGGTAGTTGATTTTATTGATATTGATTTTTTTAATATTGATTTTTTAGGGTTCCAATTATCACGATTTTGGGTGTTCAACATTGCCGATGCTTCCGTATCAATTGGTGTAATATTGATGTTGTTATTCCATCGATCGTTTGTCGGTCAGAACGAACAGCTTCCGGCTGTTGATTCTAATTCATCAACTGAAGCAAATATTTCAATATAAATCGAGATATTTTTTTTATTTATTGTTCTTAATATGCCGAATTCACTTCGGCATATTTTTTTATTAAAAATGAATTTAATGATATGAAATGGGAAAGTGTTTATTGAGAAAATGAAAAATCATTATGAAATTCGAATCCCACCTGGTCAAGCAAAAGAACGTCTAGATGTATATTTAACATCTCATACCGAAAATGCAACAAGGAATAAAGTTCAGGAATCGATAAAGAATGGCGAGATCCAAGTCAACGGGAAATCAGTAAAACCAAGTTACCTCATTTTAGGCAACGATCTTATTGAAATAAATTTGTTGCGTCCAGATCCACCTGAAGTAAAAGCAGAAAATATTCCTCTAGAGATCGTTTATGAAGATGAATATTTACTTGTTGTAAACAAACCAGCCGGTATGGTGACGCATCCGGCCTATAAAAACTATTCAGGAACATTAGTTAATGCATTGATGCATCATTCCGAAAAACTATCCCAACTTCATTCAGAAGAAGATGAGGAGTATAATGTAGTTCGACCGGGAATCGTTCATCGGCTTGATAAAGATACAAGCGGCTTATTAGTCGTTGCGAAAGATGAAACATCCCACCAAAAATTGGCAAAGCAATTTGCAGCAAAAACATCCGAACGGGAATACAATGCGATTGTATGGGGGAAGTTCAAAAAACTATCTGGGGTGATTGATGCACCGCTGGGGAGAAGTAAAAGTGATAGAAAAAAAGTTGCCGTGACAGAAGCAGGGAAGCATGCTGTTACAGAGTACGAGGTCATTGAGCAGTTCGACTATTTGTCATTGGTGAAACTCCATCTTCGCACCGGACGAACACATCAGATCCGCGTTCATCTTTCGCACATTCATCACCCAGTGTTTGGTGATACAACGTACGGCGGAAGAGAGATTGTTGTCGGAGGAATTGAAGGAAAGAAGAAAGCAGAAGTGAAAAATCTGCTCGAAATGATGCCGCGTCAAGCGCTTCATGCAAAAAAATTAGGATTTGTTCACCCTGCGACAAAAAAAATAATGCGTTTTGAAAGTGAGCTACCTGAGGATATGATCGCTATGTTGAAGTTCTTACGCGAGAACACATAGTATTGGACGCGGACTACTTCTTTTGTAACTCCATTGAAATCCGTTCCAAACTCGGAATATAATCCATCACGAAAACTTCTTCTGCTTGCGTAAGGTTTACTGTAGGAATGATCTCGATTTTTTTGAAAAGAC
>JANXZD010000016.1 GCA_025355705.1 Bacteroidota bacterium
CTCCACTTTCAGCGGATCGCTTGCTCAGGATGACCGTTTCTATTTTAGTGATTGTGTTTCGTTCAATTCGTCCCACAACTTTACATCCTTGGTCTCTGTTGTGAAGAACAGTCCGACAAAAAAAGTCATCAACGCAATTCCAATAGGATAGATCAGCCCGGCGTAATGATTTCCAGTTTGTGCAACAAGCGCAACACCAATCAATGGTACAAGTCCACCAAAAACACCGTTGCCGATATGATACGGCAGCGACAATGATGTATATCGAATCTTTGTCGGAAATAATTCTACTAGATATGCCGCGATCGGTCCATACACCATTGTGACAAAAATTACCTGCAAGAAGACCAGCATGCTCAGCATAACTGCGTTCGGATTGTTTGGGTCAGCACCAAAATAATTCATTCCCACATAGATCGGATAATAGCTTAATGCTGCGATCAAACAACCGCTCAGAATAATTTTTCTTCTCCCAATTTTATCAGATAATGCACCGAAGAAAATAAAAAATGGAGTTGCAAGAAGCAGTGCGACAGCAACAATAAAATTTGCTGTCATAAAATGGATCTTTAAAACCGTTTGTAGATAATAGAGCGCGTAGAATTGTCCGGTGTACCATACCACTCCTTGTCCGGCAGTTGCGCCAAACAATGCTTTTGCCATGATCTTCCAATTCTCTTTGCTTGAAAAAGCATCTTTCAACGGATGCAGAGAAGTTTTTCCGGCAGCTTTCATTTTGGTAAAGAGCGGAGATTCTTTTAATCTCATTCGGATGATATATGAAAACACAACCAGTACGATGGAAAGAAGGAACGGAATTCGCCAGCCCCATTCTTTGAATGCATCTTCACCCAATGTTGAACGAACGGAAAGTATTACGCCGAGCGAGATAAATAATCCGAGTGTTGCCGTTGTTTGAATGAAACTTGTGTAGAATCCACGCTGATCATCCGGACTATGTTCGGCAATATATGTTGCGGCACCGCCGTATTCGCCGCCGAGGGCAAGTCCCTGTGTTAAACGAAGGATCACCAGTGCTGCTGGTGCAAAAATTCCGATTGATTCGTACGTTGGTAATACTCCTATTGCAGTCGTCGCGCCGCCCATGATCAATAACGTGACAAGGAAAGCATATTTTCTTCCAACGACATCACCGATCCGTCCAAAAAAAATTGCCCCGAACGGGCGGACCGCAAAACCGGTTGCGAAGATTGCAAGTGTAGAAAGTAATGCTGCGGTTGGGTTTCCTTTTGGAAAAAATAATACCGACATGATGGGAGCAAGGCTTCCGAAAATGTAAAAGTCGTACCACTCGATCATTGTCCCGGCGGACGATGCGCCGATCACATTCCAGATCTTGTACTCTTTAAGGAAGTCTGTATTTGCCATATTGTTTTTTCATTTGGTATCCGCGACCTTTAGGTCGCGTAGGCTAAAGCCTGCGGTTGCTTATTAACGCGATTACTTTTTCCAGATCTTCCGGAGTATCAACTGGGAGCGATTCATATTCTGTGATCGCACATTTTATTTTGTAACCATTTTCTAAAATTCGTAACTGTTCAAGTTTTTCTGCGATCTCTAAAGCGGATTGCTGCAGTGTAGTATAGTGCTGTAAAAACTCTGCCCGATACACATAAATGCCAAAATGTTTGTAGAAGATTGTTCCTGCAAACCAACCGTCATCTTTTTTTGCGTCACGCACATGGGGAATTGGAGAACGGCTAAAATATAGAGCGTAATTATTGTTGTCTAATACCACCTTGACAATATTTGGATTGAACACATCCTGATGCGTAAATGTTTTTTTAACAGCCGTGCCGACAACCGCACCGACATCATCGATCAACAATTGGATTGTCTGGTCGATCAATTTTGGGTCGATCAACGGTTCATCACCTTGAATGTTCACAACGAGATCTGCATTGTAATTCTTGGCAACCAACGCGATCCTGTCACTTCCGCTTTGAATATCGACCGGAGTCATCAGAACTGTTCCACCGAATGATTTCACAGCAGAAACAATTCGTCCGTCATCCGTTGCAACAACAACATCAGTTAACAGTACGGATTGTTTCGCTTGTTCGTAAACGCGCTGCACCATCGGTTTTCCGCAAATATCCACAAGCGGTTTTCCGGGAAGCCTGGTCGATGCATATCGTGACGGTATGATGCCTAGAATGTTCATATTTTAAAGCGTTGTAACGTCTTTTTATCCTATTACTTTCGGAACTTTAAAATGTTCTTCTGTCTTATCGGGAGCATTCTTCAATGCTTCTTCCGTTGAGATGGAAGGCTTCACAACATCGTCGCGGAACACATTGTTCAGCTCGATCACTTGTGCGAGCGGTTCAACATTCGTTGTATCCACGGAATTCAACTGTTCCATATATTTCAGGATGTCGTTGAATTGATGGGTGAACTTCTCTTTTTCCGTTTCGGAAAATTCCAATTTCGCAAGCTTCGCGATATGCTCTACATCTTTTATGGTGACGGACATAATAAATTCCTACTGTTCAATATAACACATACCAATCAACGACAGATTCGCTGAAAATGAAACTCGTTTATCTTCAGCAATGGTTTTCCACGCACGCCTCATGCTTCTCGACCATGAAATATCATCAAACATAAGCCATGCCGAACGGGAAAGGAACGGAAGTAATTGTTCAAAGTACGATACCGTTGCTTCTCCGTCATGATGACCGTCAATAAAGACAAAGTCAATTGGTTGATGATCTTTTAAAATATCAGGAAGAACATCGGAAAATCGCCCGGTGTATTGAATGACATTGTTCAATGCCAAGGCGGTAAAATTTTCTTTTGCAACAGAAGCGTATGCTTTTGCCCCTTCAATTGTCACCAGGGTACCTGTCGTATTCAACTTCAATCCGGCGGCGCAGTACATTCCCGAAACCCCGATACATGTTCCAAGCTCCAGAACGGTTGCTGGCCGCAGTGCACACATCAATTTGAACATCAGCGAAAGCCAATGCTGTGAACGACTATTTTGCACACTGATCGTACTGATAGTTACATTTTTTTTTACCCCATTGGAAGAAGAGGGAACCCCGGCGCCAAAATCATCTATTTCGATGATGGTATCTTGCCGTTGAAGTTTCTTCCATTGAGTATTGATCTTCTCTAGCCAGATCTTTTCTTCGTTTGAAAATTCTTTTTCCAGCCATTCTTCAATGCATGCTGCAAGAATCTCAGCTCGCGGGTGATTCCCCGAACGAAGATTATTTTTTGCTCTAACGATCGTCGGAATTGCAATAATCTCTTCCGATCTGATCAAAATACGGTCAATAAATTTTTTCACGTCGGTTCCACAAACGAACGGGAAATGATCTCGCGTACAGTATTCATTAATTGAATTTCTTGCTCGCGCGTCGTGATATTCTTTGTCTCGATCGGAGCATTCACAATAACTTCGATCTGTGATGGACGAATGTCAAACGAGCCTTTCGGAAGGATGCTGTAACTTCCATTAATGGTTATTGGAACAATTGGGATTCCCGACTTTGCGGCCAATGAAAACGCACCTCTTTTGAACGGAAGCAATTTGCCATCGCGTGTTCGAGTTCCTTCAGCAAACAGTAATACTTGCCCCCCTTCAACAATTGCTTTTGCAGCACGATCCAGCGATTTCATGGCTTCGGTCCCTTTGGAGCGATCGACCATGATGTGATGTCCCCATCGAAGTGCCCAGCCCCAAAACGGAATGTAGGATAATTCTTTTTTAAACATGATCCGAACGTGCGGGAATGTATTCATCAACACGGGAATGTCGAACATACTTGCGTGGTTGCTGACGAGAATATAATTACCGTATGGATCGACATGCTCCATTCCTTTCACCGATAATTTTATCCTGCAAACTATGAGCGCCAATTTTGTCCATGTTCTGCCGGCCCAAAAATAAATCCTGCCGGAAGGATCTAAGGGTACCGAAGAAAGCGCAAGAATGGAAAAAGGAATATTGGTAACCGAAACAAAAATCAATCTGAGAACTGTCATGAACCATCTCATACAATCTGCTCCACTGTTTGTATTCGTTTTTCAATGGATGGATGACTGTAAAATAAAAATTCAACAAGCGGATGCGGAGTCCGATCAGCAAGATTCATTTCACCGAGTTTGTTCATCGTTGAAACGAATGCGGTCTTATTCTTTGTTTGTTCCACCGCGTATCGATCCGCTTCAAATTCATGTTTGCGTGAAAGAATATTCCCAAACGGTGATGTGACGATGGAATACACGCTCAGCCATACCGTCAGTAACGGAAGGGCAGCGATCTGGCTGATCGAAGTGAATCCAAACCACAACAGTGATGCTGAATAGGCAAGGGATGTAAGATATAATCCAACAAAGATACTGACCGTTCCGACAACGATCCCTTTCCAGATATGTCCGTGAGAATAATGTCCGAGCTCATGTGCAAAGACAGTTTCGATCTCGTCTTCCGAAAAATTTTCGATCAATGTATCACCCAGTAATATCCGTTTTGATTTTCCGATCCCGGTGAAGGCAGCGTTCGCTTTTTTTGTCGTTTTGCTCAGATTGAAAGAGTAGATCCCCTCCACATACATCGATGTTGACGCAGTCAACGATAGAATTTTTTCTTTCAACGGAGAATCTTCAAGAGGAGTCAATTTATAGAAAAGGGGAAGGATGACAATCGGTGCAATGCGTGAAAGCCCGATGGAGACAATGAACAATGTGATCGCAACAGGCAGCCACCAGTGTACCATAAACGTCAAAAGGAAAAAGTAAAAAATTAATGCCAACGGAATGAATAGTGGAACGGCGATCAACATTCCTTTCACACTTTCCCACATCCACTGAACGAATGTTTGATTTGAAAGTTTGTATCGATGTTCAAGAATGAAACCGGAATAAAAACTGAATGGAAACGAAACAATGCCGCTGATGATACCAAAGATCGCGGAAAAAATGATCAGTGTTACATACACATTTGATGAAAAGGAGTAAGAGAGTTGTTCAATGGTGACCGTGTAGCCACTGGCGAGAAGTCCAATTGTTAACAGAAAAGAGATGACTCCGCCGATTAGAGACACTACAAGTTTTGTTCTATTGTAGCGTTTTACATCGTGTGTAGTCTCATTCATATACAAAAGGATTATCATTCCATCGAATAGTGGAAATGATAATTTGGCAAAAAGAACATTGAATAAACCGACAGTGAAGATTGTGGATTGGTGACCTGTGGTTTAATGAAAATACAAAAGGAGAAAGGAAAAAACAAATATTGTTTTTCCATCGCGAAATCATTAAAAAAGAGGTTCCCGAAAACGTACAATATTCGGGGACAATGGAAATTGGAACTGTTAATCTTTTATTTTGATTCTTTTTCTTCTTTCTTTCCAAATTTTGAACGCAGATCTTCCAACGAATACGAACGTTCTTTGAATGGCTCAGCCTCCGTTTTCTTCTTTGCGGGGGTTGCGATGCTTTGCTGGGAACGCATTGAAAGAGCGATTCGCTTCAATTGTTCGTTTACTTCTATCACCCGCACGTTCACAATTTGTCCTACTTTTACTACACTCTTTGCGTCTTCAACATACCGATCGTCAAGCTGGGAAATGTGAACAAGTCCGTCCTGATGTACACCAATATCAATGAATGCACCGAAGTTGGCAACGTTAGTGACGATTCCTTCCAGTTCCATTCCCGGTTTTAGATCGGAAATTTCTTTGATGCCATCTTTGAATGTGGCGTATTTGAATTCTGC
>JANXZD010000031.1 GCA_025355705.1 Bacteroidota bacterium
TGCTCGATCAATTTGATGAAATAAAGATCTGTGTCGGATATACGAAAGATGGAAAATTACTCAAATCATTCCCTACCGATGTGCAAACATTGGAGAATGTAGAACCAGTGTTACAATCCTACAAAGGATGGAATGAAAATATCTCCGAAACAAAAAAGTGGAAACAACTTCCAAAGCGTACCATGAAGTATGTAGAAACAATTGAAAAACTTTCGGGTGTAAAAATTTCACTCGTGTCAGTCGGTGCGCGGAGAGATCAAACGATCGTTCGGTAATGCTTTTGAATAATTCTAATGTCACGCTTTGATAGGCGTGACATTCTATTTTTCGCCCTATGAAAAAACTGAATACCCGCAGCCCAAAATCAAGCAGAATAAAAATTGCATTGCTCGTTGCGGCGGTGTGTATCGCAATCCCGATCCTTCTCTATACCCACAATCTTGTCAGCGAGCTCCAAAAAAAAGAACGAGAAACCGCTGCCTTATATGCTCGCTCGCTTGAGTATATAGCGAACAGCACTCCCACTGCAGGTACAGACTATACGTTCGTCTTCGATGAGATCATCGGTTCCATAGATTTTCCGGTGATCCTTACCAATGGAACAGACACCGAGATCAACACCACAAAGAATATCCAGATCGATTCGACATTTTCAGTGGAAAAAAAGAAGACGCTCCTTTTTGAAATGGTAAAAACAATGGACCACGACAATAAACCGATCCTTGTAACATATCAAGACTCTCTCGTCCTCAGCAAACTTCACTATGGAGAATCTCCTCTGATAGGTCGATTACGCTGGCTACCCGTCATTGAACTTTCAATTGCAGCACTGTTCATTTTGGTTGGCTACATTGGATTTAGTTATATCAAGAGAAGTGAGCAAAGCAATATCTGGGTTGGAATGGCCCGTGAAACTGCTCATCAACTTGGGACACCTCTTACGAGCATGATGGGTTGGATCGAACTATTAAAACATCAGTCCGAAACACATCCGAAAATACTGGAAACAGTTACTGAGTTCGAAAATGATGCGCGACGACTGACAAAAGTTGCTGAACGATTTTCAAAGATTGGATCGAAACCGGATCTAAAAGAGGAAAACCTTGTTGAGGTGATCAATCGTTCGATTGCATATTTCCAAAAGCGGATCCCTCAAATGGGTAAAAAAGTCGATATTACCATAAACAGTGGGGCTGTACATACCGCAATGGTCAACAGTGAACTTTTTGAGTGGGTGATCGAAAATCTTGTTAAAAACGCGCTTGATGCAATGGAAGATGGAAAAGGATCGATCGCTTTTTCACTTTCAAACGATGGAAAGAAAACACTCATCGATGTTAAGGATACCGGAAAAGGAATTGATTCCTCCTATCAAAAAGATATTTTCAGACCGGGATTTAGTACGAAAAAACGGGGATGGGGTTTAGGGCTCTCTCTCTGCAAACGGATCATTGAAACATACCACAATGGAAAACTCACCATCTTAAAAAGCGCAGTCGGCGAAGGAACAACATTTAGGATAGTGCTGAAATAAAAAATCGCACACGCAAAGAGTGAAAAAGAATAAAGAATCTCAAAAGAATATTTACACTTCATTGTAGCCTCTTTACATAAGACTAAAATATTTTCCTGCTTTTTTACGGATGGGGAAATACTTCGACCTACAGTTTTACAATTGCTGTTTTGGTTTGAATACATTCCACCCGATCAACGCACCAAGAAAAGCAAACAGCGTATTTGGAATTACCGTGATGAACATTGCAAGGATGGAACCAAGGATATTGGGACCTTGCTGTTTTGTATCTTGGATCATTTGGTAAATCTCCGGCGGGAAATCCACTCGTAAACGATCCGCTAATTTCATCATCATATCAATTGCAATATCTCCGAACACCATTTGAATGATGAATTGTATGACCATCCCGGCAACAGAAGCGATGATTCCGGTATAGACACCGAGGTTCTTACAGTCTTCAATGGTCAAGGGTTCCATTTCCGGCGTTACATCTTTTTGATACAATAATACCGCAAGAAACCCTCCAAGCAATACTCCTGCGCAGCATAGGCAGTTTAAGAAATTCAGTCCGGGAACGGACCATACGGTAGCGATTAATAATCCGCCGTACAGCGCCGGCATTAGTTTATCTGGTTTTGATTTCATGATGTTTTGATAGTATCAGTGAAGAAATAGTTTCTGTTAATGAGCGATGAAGCAATAATGCCAAACCGATTCCAAAAATTGTCCCTGAGATCATTCGTGATGGGATTGATATTTCATAGAATGGGGTGAACGAACATGCTACATCCAACAACATTGGAACCAAAGAACTGATTAATACAAGAACGGGGTTATATTCTTTTTCATACAATTTTGAAGAGCATCGAACTCCAATCAGCGCAATTAAAAATCCGAAGTAGATTGATGTACAGCGAATACATACTGTAAACGGATGATCATATACATGAAAGGAACGTGAATCAAATTGATGACAAACGACACCGTAAAATTTATAAAGAAAATTCGACAGAGATTCTCCTGCCGGATGAATCATTGAAATTAATGGCGATAGCACGATACCGGCACACCAAACTGCAACAAATGCTATAATTACATTCAATTCTTTTTTCATCTTACTGTAATTCTATGGCAAAATTGGTAAAGAAGCAAACAAACTGCACGGTTTTTATCAATGAGCATTTTATTAAAAATTCTGTTTGCATCAGTAGATTCCACTTCGTACTATTGGGGCACAACTTATAAGGAGCTACCATGAAACAAGCTGTTGTATTCATTGTTCTACTTCTCTGTTCAACTTCTCTCTATTCACAATCCGTTCAAGACCTCATTTCCGAAGCCGACACCTATTCCACTGTGACATTTGAAAATCAAAAAGCATTGGACAAATTACAGCAGGCGGAAAAAATGGAACAGAACGATTTCAATATTTTGTGGCGCATGAGCAGAAGCTATGTTGATATTGGAGAACATCTTCCGAATAAAACCGATGCTGATAAAGAAAAACAATTGGAATATTATCAAAAAGCATTCGATTATGCTGACAAAGCTGTCAAAGCAAAACCGGATTCGGCAATCGGTTATGTGCGCAGAGCGATCGCTAATGGAAGAGTTGCTCTTTTTAAAGGAGTATGGAGCGCAATCGATTTTGTGAAACAGGTAAAAGCAGATTGTGAAAAAGCAATCTCTATCGATCCCAATAATGGGGCGGCATATTATATTCTTGGCCGAACCCATGCAAAACTTTGCGAAAAATCCAAAATGATCCGTTGGCCTCTTGGCCTTGGATGGGCAAATATGGAAGAGTCATTAAAATATTACGACAAATCAATTGCACTAAGACCGACATTCATTCTGTACCGATTAGATGCGGCGCGTGCATACAACGAAGAAGACAACATCGGCAAAGCAAAAGAACTTCTCATTTCCATTGCTGCACTTGCTAAACAAGATGAAGATGACGATCAGTATCGAAAAGAAGCAAAAGAACTCTTAGAGAAACTGAACAAATAACAGACTAAAAAGTCTTTTGAATAAAAAAATTATATCGGATAAAAATATTCTGTTTGCTTTTCAAAGATGGGATTTACATATTTCAAACCACAATTTATTCATTTAAGGAGGTTTACGTGAAATACTTATTCACCGTTTTACTGGTACTTACCGTTTCCACTGCAGTGTTTGCAGGAGGATTTCAGCTGAATGAGCATGGTGCCCGAGCAATGGCACAGGGTGGTGCGTGGGCAGCACGAGCATATGATGGTTCTGCAATTTTCTTCAACCCGGCAGGACTTGGTTTTCAGAAACAAGGTTCTGTGTATCTTGGAACGACTATCATTATGCCAAAATCCACATTTTACGGACCAACAAACCTAGGTCAAGCAACAAAGAATGAAATGGTTGCACAAACATTTACCCCTATCAATATTTATGCAACATACCCAATCACTGAAAACCTACATGTCGGAATTGGCGTAAACAATCCTTATGGATTAGGAACTGAATGGCCTTCAAATTGGAGCGGCCGTTATATCACACAAAAGGTTGACTTAACTTCGTTTTATTTCAGCCCAACTGTTGCATACAAAGTGAACGACCAACTTTCACTCGGTGTTGGATTTAACTATGTAACAGGCGATGTATCACTGTCACGTATTGTTAGCCCAGGTGATGCAAAAGTTGCGTTAGATTTAAGCGGAACAGGAACAGGATTTAATGCTGGTGCAATTTTTAAAGTAACTCCTGAATTATCGTTTGGAGCATCATATCGTTCTTCCGTAAAGATCGATGCAAGCGGCAGTGCAAAATTCACTCCAACAAGTGCATTGTTCCCCGAAGGTGACGCGTCTGCTTCTCTTGAACTTCCCGCAACAGCATTTGTAGGTGTTGCATACAAAGTGATGGAAAATTTTGAACTTGAAGCAGATTACCAATATGTTGGATGGTCTTCATACAAAGAATTAGCAATTAAATTTAAGAAAGATAACTCTACTTCAGTATCTCCCAAAAATTATGAGAACGTATACATCCTTAGAATTGGCGGAGAATATACAATGGATGCACTCCAAATTCGATTTGGCTATTTGTTTGACAAAAATCCTGTTACAGACCATTATTCTGAACCGCTCTTACCGGATGCGGATCGAAATGGTATCAATATTGGACTTGGGTATAAGATCAATGAGGCGTTGCATGTCGATGTATCTTATCTTTTCTTAAAATTTGCTGATCGTGCAGTTACTAATACTGAAGTTCAATTTGACGGAACATATCAAGCAACAGCAAATTTATTTGGAATAAATTTCGGTTATAATTTCTAAGAAAATTATTAATCATCATTTGGAGTGTAAACTTATGAAGTACGTAAACAATATTTTAATGGTTGTAACACTGCTTTTTGTTGCAGGTCTTACCGGTTGCACCACTGATGCTCCGGCAGATTTACCAAAAGCAAGTCTGAACGGGGTAACGATCAATAAATATGTTGCCGTTGGTAACAGTCTTGCTGCAGGATATCAGTCGAGTGGTTTATATAAATCAGCTCAGAAATATAGCTACCCAAAACTAATTGCAGATCAATTGACTGCGGCCGGTGCCGGAGTTGGTACATTTGAACAACCATATTGGTCTGATCCAGGAAATCCAGATCCAAAAACAGGGAAAGCAGCCCGCTATGTAATCATTTCTTTAGCTGATCCTTCCAACCCGGTTATTGGACCGAAAGGTGAAACACCAACTGCAACATCTCCAGAAAATGCCGCAACACTTGCTCGTCCATATGATAATCTAGGACTTCCCGGTGCTCCATTAGCAGGATTTATGGATACCGTTGGAACATATCAAGGTGGATTCGGTGCTGCAATTATTCGCGGTGCCGGTGGTTTGCCAAAAAGCCAATTTCGTGCAGTGAAAGCATTACAACCGCAATTAGTAACATTTTGGTTAGGCAACAATGATGTTCTTGGTTATGCAACGACCGGTGGAACCAGCCCTGCAGCACCAACACCATTGGCAACTTTTACATTCCTCTACAATCAAGCATTAGACACATTAAAGAAGTCAGTTGCAAACGTGAAAATTATTGTTGGAACGATTCCAAATGTGACGACAATTCCATTCTTCACCACTATTGGTCCTAAAGTTGGAGCAAAACTTGCTGCTGCTGGCGGATTAGCTCTTTATTACCAAAAGAAAGGTGAATCGGGAGTTGCATCAGGAACAACTAAATTTACTAATCCATCGGGCGATCCGCTTATTTGTTTGACGGGAAGTCCATATGCGGGATTAATTGGAACTGCTACAGGAAAATTCTATAAAGACAACGGTTTCCCTGCTCTTCCGGCAGGAATTGATACAACAAAACCGTTCGGTGTCCATCCGCAAAATCCATGGCCGAATGCTTTAACATTAGATTCTGCTGAGATTGCAATTGCAGGTCAAGCTGTCAGTGATTTTAATAATGCAATTAAAACAGTTGCTGCGGCACAGGGTGCTGCGGTTGTTGATTTCAACGCAATTTTTACTGACATCAATGCAAATGGAAAACTGATCAGCGGTGTAAAATATACATCTGCTTATATCACCGGTGGATTGTTCAGTCTTGATGGAGTTCATCCTACAAATCGTGGTGCAGGTGTTCTTGCAAACGAAATCATAAAAGTGATGAATGCAAAATTCGGAACAAACGTAACCTCGGTCGATGTTTCGTCATTGCCGGCACTTGAGATCCCGCTCGGAAAATATATGACCAGCGATAAAATGCTGCCGTATATTGCACCACATTCATGGGATAGTTTCTTAAAGTTGTGGCAGAATTAGTAGTTCAACGTTTTTTCTGACAAACAAAAACTCCCGATGTTGTTCGGGAGTTTTTGTTTTAAAGATATTTTTATTATCCACTACGGGTGTTATTTTATCAACATCATTTTTTTCAACTGTATTTGATCTCCGCTCTGGAGCTTTGCAAAATAGATTCCACTGGAAAGTTTTGAAGCATCAAATGTTACAGAATAATATCCCGTCTCTTTTATTTCGTTCACTAAGGTTGCAACTTCTCTTCCGATTGAATCATATATCTTCAACGATACACTCTGGAACGGATGCCCATCCGCTCCTGCAGGTATTGAATATTGAATTGTTGTTGTTGGGTTAAATGGATTAGGATAATTTTGCGTGAGCGCAAATTCTTTTGGTAATTGTCCAACAGTAACTTCAACTTCCTGCGAATATTCAAACTTCCCGTCGCGGTCGATCTGTTTCAACCGATAGGAGAATTTACCGGACGATGAATTATTATCGACGAATGAATATTCTTTCGGTGCATTTGTTGTTCCATTTCCATCAACAAAGCCAATTTTTTTCCACTCTAATTGACTAATTGCAGGGCGGCGTTCTATTTCAAATCCGTAATTGTTCAGTTCTGTTGCTGTTGACCAGTGTAACATTACCGAAGAATTATGTGCGACTGCAGAGAGCGATACCAATTCAACAGGAAGAACAGTGGTAACAAATGTTGTTTCGGTCGCGTCGTTGGGTAAACCAGGAGTAGCGAAGGATCCGATTTTATGCTCTATTTTTGTTGAATCAGTAAAATCGTTGACAGAAGAAACATTGATCATTCGAACAATATCACCGCTCGAAGAACTACCGATTGCATTTACGCGAGGCTGTGCGACACTAGTATATGTACCACCGGGATATGAACCGTGTGACATAGCATGAACATGGGTACCATTAGCATCAAATATTTCTACAACATCATTTCCGCCAGCGATAGTAAAGGTAGGACCGCTAAAGTACGTTGCATCCGTTGCACTAAGCACCACTTTTTTATCAGAAAAATCTGTGTCTCCTGTTGGCTGTCCAGTACCAGAAGTATACACCACGATAAAAGATCCTTTCTTTACTGAAGACCAAAATATGGTATTTGCAAACGTCAACGGTGTTTGAGTAAAACCTCCCGCATTTGAATAATCCCTAATCTTGAAATTTCGCAAATCCAAATTATCTTTCAATACCAATAATTCATACCACTCCGATACACTTGTCCCACCATTAAAATATTCATTGACAACAATTGAAGGAAAACTTGGTGCAGAACCGGTTGTTGTAAAATTCATATACAGAGATATAGGGAAATTTGTTGTTTTATACTTTCGTTGAGAACCATTCCCATTATATGGCCATATTTTGAAATAATATGATGTAGCAGAAGAAAGACCACCAAACCGAAAAGAATCAGGAGCAGAATATGTAATATTTACCTTGGCAAGCCCATCATTTAAATTAGTATCGTCTGAATACACAACCCCATCTACAGGGTCGGATATCGTACTGAATGCACTTCCTACTAATAAATACCCAGATGCAAGAACTGTTCCGTTCGTATCAGCCCATTTCACGGTGATTGAAGTATCCGTAAGTGTGGGAGAAAAATTGCTAAATCCTTTTGGATAATATGTCGGTTCATCGGCAAGCGGCGGCGTTACACCGCCGGTTTTTTTTGTTAGGGTATTAAAATCAATGACATTTGCATATTCGGGATGATCGATAAATGGATT
>JANXZD010000050.1 GCA_025355705.1 Bacteroidota bacterium
CAAACGAACACTAGTAGCAAATTGCGATGTGGGATATTTAGCTAACAACCGCCGATAGACTGCAATTGCACTGTCATTATTCATCAAAGAATTTTCATAGTGCCAGCCAACAGCATATAATGCTTTTACAGAAAGAGAAGATGGTGAATGTTGTTCTGATATTTTTTTATAAATGCTGATCGCCTGTTCATATTTTTTACTATCGGCAAGCGCTTCAGCTCGTTCAAACAATTCCAGGGTAGTATCTTTTTCCGCTTCAACAATAGAAATTCCGAGATTTTTTCTTGCTTCGTTAGCATAAGGTGAGTTAGGATACTCTTGGACAATACTCTTATAAATGGAATCGAGGATATTTTTGGGTTGATGCTTCACTCCTCTATAAATTTCTGCGATGGTAAAAAGAGAGCGCGGCGCAAACTCACTTTTTGGATCATTCTTAACAATATTGCTAAACCAAACTAATGCAGAATCAGCATTCTGAATTTCAAGATAGAATAATCCTGCAAGCTCAAATTTTGTTCGGACTATGGATCGTTGGAGAGAATCAATAAGTTTGATTTGGGAAAGTTTCCGATTGAAGGATTCTTTTATTTTTGTAGAATCAAAAGCTTGAATCGTATCTTTTTTAGTTTCTTGTTTGCCCGGCTTGGTCATTTTTTTGACTTTAGCATCTTCGTGAACTATTGTTGCAGTATCCTTTTTAACGAAAACTGTATCAGACAAAGAGGATACGCCTGAATCAAATTGTGCTTTAACAAACACTGCATTTGAATAAAGAGAATCATATTTTGATAGATCGAAAATCAATGTGGAATATTTATTGAAAATATCCGTTTTGAGCGATGCTTCTGAATTTACTTCCGAAGAAGGAAATTCAATTCTAGCTTTGTTGTACAAAACACGGGCTGAATCATAATTGATTACTTCTGTTTCGTAATATTTTGCAATCGCAAAATATGAACGTGCCGCATCATCAGTTCTGGCAAAAGTTGTATCAATATACCGGGAGCGTTCGATCGATTCAGAAATCTTTCCTTGAAGTCTTAGGGTAACGGCAATTTCAAAATGGATGGTCGAAAAAAATTCTGCATTTTTTGTATCATTCAACATCGTCTTCAATTCATCCAATGCTTTTGAATAATTTTTTTGAAAAGCATGCATCTTTATTTGCTGAAGTTGAGATTGGAAGATCAATGAATATAACGGGGAAGATTTCTCGGCTTTGATATATGCTTTTTCTGCAAGATCATACTGTTTTAACGCAGTATGACTCTTTCCAATTTGGAAATAGATCTGAGTTCGTAATTCATCGTCGCTCACTAAATCAACAGACAAACTATAATACTTTATTGCATTGAGAAAATTATTAATACCAAAATAATATTCTGCTAATTCATAGGCTGCTTCACCGGTAATTTCATCGTCAATAACAGAGGCTTTAGAAAGAACCTCTTCAAATTTTTTTATTCCGACATCGTATTTTTTCTGACGCAGCAGTGACTTGCCAAGCCACACTTGTGATTCTGGAATAAGATTGCTATTAGGAAATTGCACAGCCAATTCCAAAAATTTCCGTTCTGATCGTACGTCATCTTCCATATAAAAATACGCTTTGCCGATCATCATCAATGCATCGTCAACCCATTTTGAATCTGGATAGAATGAAAGTATTTTCGAATTTTTTTCAATTGAAGTTTGGAATTTTGTACGGGCAGAGGCCGGAATGGTAAATATTCGATTAGACGGCCCACGCTCCAAAAAATCCCTTTTTGCTATTTCAACTTCGCTTTCTCCGTCATCAAAAAGTCGCTGAGCATTATAGAATGTATTAAAATAGGAAACCGTATTCGTATAGCGTTGTTTTGTAAAATCAGCAATTGGATTATAAACAATACAACCGGGAATAATGATCGCGATAAGGAATAGCATTGTTATATGAATGGATTTTATTTTCACTGTCTTTCCTCTAAAATAATTAAACGTTTAGTGCAATACAACGTTAAACTTTGTAAATATGGCTGTGTCAAAGAATCACAACCAACGAATCTGGTAAAAAATATTAACAACCTTATAGGGGGCATCATGAAACTAAGAATCTCTGTTATCGGCTTATTATCGTTCATTGTCATATTTGCGGCATTTAGTAATCCACCTCGCAAAGAAAAAATGATGAAAGAATTAAAACTAAACGATCAGCAACAAGAACAATTCGATAAAGTAAAGTTTGAAACACAAAAGAAGATGATTGAAATTAAAGCAAAAGTTGAAACATCAAAACTTGAACTTCGCCGTTTAATGGATGCCGAAACCATCGATAAATCTGCAATTGAGAAAAAAATGAATGAAATTGCCTCAAATGAAGTTGCAATTCGAATCAACCGTCTCAATAGTTGGATAGAATTGAACAAATCATTAACTCCTGAACAACAAAAGATCTGGAAAAAAGCTCTCACACAACGTCCAGAACAAATGGAACGTAAAATGATGATGCAACGCGAAATGCGTGGACAGATGGAACCTTCAATGGATCAAGAACGTGAAGTAACCATTGAACGACGAATGAAGAATTAACTATTTTCCATTTTGTTGAATGTCAGACAAGTTGTATTTGTCTGACATTGTTATTTTAAAGCGGTATCAAGGTTGGATAGTATTATCTCGGTTTTAGTGTGGGACGAATATCAATTTCGCTGACATTCACCCTGTTGGGCATTGTTAGAGCAAAGATAACTGTTTCTGCAACATCTTCCGGTTGAATGATCTGAGGTTGATCTTTTTCTTTTTCAGCAAAATGAGTGTTCACAGAACCAGGAGATATTGTGACAACGCGAATATTATGTTCTCGAACTTCAAGCATCAATGAACGAGAGAACCCAATCAATCCCCATTTTGTTGCAGAATAGACCGATCCTCCAGCAAAAAGAATTTTTTCCTGCCAATGAAGCAATATTAATGATCTCACCTTTTTGTTGTTTCATCATTGAAGGGAGTACAGCCCGGCTGCATAAAAAAACACCTTTTAAATTCACATCCATCATTGCTTCATATTCCTACATTTTAAGATCAACAACATTAGAAAAAATTCCAACGCCGGCGTTATTGATAAGAATATCAATCGCACCAAATTTCTTCTGCGTTTCAATGACCAAATTTTGAACGGAATTCTCTGAAGTAACATCGGTCGCAATCGAAATTGCTTTACCACCTTCATTGACAATCTCTTTTTGAACCATCGAAAGTAATTCTGGACTGCGCGCAGCTAGTACAACATTGACTCCTTCTTTTGAAAGAGCTAATGCAACCGCCCTACCTATTCCTTTACTTGCCCCCGTAATGATCGCCACAGAATTTTTCAGATCCATTAAATATCCCCCTCAATCGGGCGAAGCACTATCTCATCTGTTGTCATACGCTGAGGCTGACAGTAGACGGAAACGATTGCATCTGCTACATCTTCTGGCTGCAACATTTTACCATGGAATTTTTTTCGAGAATTTTTATCCCACATTTCTGTCTCAACAGCACCTGGCAAAACATCAACTACTCGTATTCCCTTTTTACGAACTTCGGCACGTAAACATTTTGACAACGCAAGTGATCCCGCCTTCGATGCTGAATACACCGCAGAGTTCAAAAATATTGTGGTTGCAGAAACAGAGTGGACATTAAATATATGTCCTTTTTTTTGTTTCATCATTGAAGTGATTACAGATTTTGTGCACAGGAAATATCCACGCAGATTTGTATTAACAATTTGATCAAATTCTTTTACAGTAGTCTTTTCAAATGACTCAAATACTGTCACTCCGGCATTATTAACCAAAACATCAACTGCACCGAATTTTTTAGTGATCGTTGTCATAGCAGATCGAACATTCGTTTCCGAAGTGACATCGCAAACCAATGGAAATGAATAACCACCTTGATCAATAATTTTCCCTGCGTTGATCTCTAGTTGTGATTTATTTCTTCCTGAAAGAATAACTTTACAACCGATGACAGCAAAGGCATTTGCAATTGCAAGACCAATTCCTTTAGTCGCACCGGTTACCCAAACGATTGGAACATAATTCTTTTCTAATTCAATCACAGTTCAACTTTACGAAAGTTTATTGGTAATAAGACTGAGAAATTCAGCTCGTGTTTTAATATTATTTTGGAACACTCCCAGCATTGAGCTTGTTGTTGCAAGCGAATGTTGTTTTTCTACTCCACGCATCATCATACACATATGTTTTCCTTCGCACACAACAGCAACACCTTCAGGATTAAGAATTTCATACAGTGTATCGGCGATTTGTCGAGTCATTCTTTCTTGCACTTGCAGTCGTCGCGCGAACATGTCCACAATTCTTGGAATCTTGCTTAGTCCAACAATTTTCCCATTCGGAATATACGCTATATGAATTTTTCCATAAAATGGTAACAAATGATGTTCACACATTGAAAAATAATCAATGTCCTTAACAATTACCATTTCTTTATAGTCTTCATTAAAAACAGCACCGTTTAATAGGGTTGCTACATCTTCCGTATATCCTTTTGTAAGGAATTGAAGAGACTTTGCAACCCGGTGAGGTGTTTTTAATAATCCTTCACGCTTTGGATCTTCACCAATCAGCTTTAACTGTTCATAAACATGTTTTTCCAATTTAGGGGTGTTGGCATTTACTTTTTCTTTCGGCAAAACTATTCTCCTTTATAATCAACAAAGTTATTCTCCGTCTCATATAAACGGATGGAAAATAATTTCCCTTCCGTAATCCGAGGCTGAATTTGTTTCCAAGCAGCAATGGCAATATTTTCTGTAGTTGGAATTATGCCGGATAAAAAATCAACATCAATATTTAAATTTTTGTGATCAACTTTATCCAAAAAGAATTCTTGAAGAACCTTTTTTATTTTCTTCAGATCAACGACAAAACCAGTCTTTGGGTTTGGTTCACCTGCAACACACACTTCAATGTAATAATTGTGTCCGTGACCGTTTGGATTTGAACAACCGCCAAAGATCTCATAATTTTGTTCATTGGAAAGTGTAGGATCAAACAATCGGTGTGAAGCACTGAAATGAGCTTTTCGATATACATATGCAGTTGCCATTATGCTGATAATGCTTTTAGAATTTCTTCACTGTGCCCATCAACTTTTACTTTTGGAAAGATGTGCGATATTTTCCCTTTCTCGTCAATGATATATGTAGTGCGTACTATACCCATATATTTTCTTCCATACATACTTTTCTCTTGCCACACTCCATATTCAATCAGCATTTCTTTGTTCTCATCTGATAATACCGGAAAGTTTAGATCATATTTTGCTACGAACTTCTCATGCGATTTTAATCCATCAGGACTTACTCCAAGCAGAACCGCACCTTTCTTCTTGATTGCAGAAAGGTTATCTCGAAATGAACATGCTTCAGCCGTACACCCTGATGTATCATCCTTGGGATAGAAGTAGAGAACTATTTTTTTTCCATTAAAATCTTTTAGTGAATATTTTTTTCCGTCATTTGCTACGAGAGAAAAACTTGGGGCTTTATTCCCGACATTCAAACTAGCCATTATTGTTTCCTGTTAATAATTATGAAATTGCTTTTTTCACTTCCTCATATGGTGGTTCAACACCGGGATTTTCTGAGATCCAAGCATACGTTACAATACCATTTGCATCAATGACAAATACAGATCGATTAGCTGTTGACAGTCCGACCAAATTAGCAAAATTGTTTACCAGACCGCAATATTGTGCGGAAACATAGCGTGTATAGTCACTTAATAAAGGAAACGTCAATTTGTTTTTTTCTGCAAATCCTTTGTTCGCAAATGGTGAGTCAACACTAATGCCCAACACTTGTACGTTCAGTGAGTTGAAATCTGCCATAGAATCACGTAGTGTACACATTTCTTTTTCACACACTCCTGTAAATGCTCCCGGATAGAAAGCCAAAACAACTTTCTTACCTGCAAAATGAGACAATGATGTATGTTTCCTTCCAGTATCAACCAATGTAAAATCGGGTGCTTTTTGTCCTACAGTCACAGCCATGATAATTTCTCCTAAGATATTTTGAGTAAACTGAATTGATAAACAGTTAAATTATGAAATATGTTCCAAAGGTTAGATAATATTTAAAATAAAGTAAAGAAATGAATAACTATAGTCAAACGTATAAAGGTAAGTAAGATTTTTGTACATTAATTAGGAGGTTGTATGAAAATTAATTTTTTAAATGATATCGCATATTAACAAGATTCAGTTGTCAGCAGATCAATTTTAAAAAACGAGGGCGGAACAGTTACCCTATTTGCTTTCGACAACAAGCAATCGTTAAGCAAACATTCCGCACCATTTGATGCTCTTTTTCAATGCATCGAAGGAAAATTCAATGTTACAATCGATACTGAAGTTCATTCACTCATAAAAGATGAACTGATTTTGTTACCGGCAAACATTCCACATTCTGTTGTTGCTGAAGAATCATCGAAGTGTCTGCTAACAATGATAAAAACGAATAAATAAGGAAAATTTATTTTGTTTGAAATCGAATTTTCAATATATTGACACCACAAAATCATCGAGCGCACTATTTTTTTGGAGAGGTGCAAGAGTGGTTTAATTGGCTACCCTGGAAAGGTAGTGTACCCGTAAGGGTACCGTGGGTTCGAATCCCACCTTCTCCGCAACTCTAAAATCCTAAATTCAACGTTTTTGATTTGAATTTAGGATTTTACTTATACCCTATTAATTCTACAGCATTGGAGAGGTGGCGTGAGTGGTTGAAACCACCAGTCTCGAAAACTGGTATAGTCGTAAGGCTATCGAG
>JANXZD010000052.1 GCA_025355705.1 Bacteroidota bacterium
CATAGTGATACAATCCCAGAATTACATTGTGTTGTTCTTATCTTACACAATCTCTTAAATATTCTCTGATTTTCCAAAGATTTGATTAACGAACCTGCATGGCAATACCACCTAACCATTGGACAAAACTCTCTGCCGCCGAATAGTTTTCGTATCCTTTCGGCACTCTTCTGTTATCAATATATTCGTTGTACAACCATGGATCACCGAGGGCAAACACTCGTCCTTTTCCAGATACTGATTCCGCCATTATCGTGACACCTCGTGAGGACAATATTTCTTTGGCCGGATTTGTCAATGTCAATGAACTCAGTTGTTTAATGAACACGTATTGTACATTCTTGAACATCCGATGATTTGGGAATAGTGAAATCCGTCCGGAATCATATTGATTATTGACCACATCCATATGGAGATCTTCATTAAACTTGATCCCAAATCGATTCGCTAATGCATTGAAATGTTCAAACTCGCAATTTCCTTTGTCGTTGCCTAATAGAACAAGGGTTCCACCATTCGTAACCCATCGTTCGATGGCATCAATTTCTTTTGGTTGAAGATAATTTGGCTGCGGAGTTTCTTTCGGTGTATCAGGATCGACTATGATATATATGCTGAAGCGTCGAAGTGTGGAATCTGTTGGTGCCGATTCAAGAGTGTCCGTATCGACACCCGATCGGTCAAATATTTTCGCAAGTTCCGAGAATCCACTGTTTGTTGTATCATCCCACGTGTAATGATAACGAACCGAAATGGTATCTTTCAATTTTCTCCATTCGTTATTATAGAACAAATCAAGACCAACAACCTTCCCAGTGCCGATCAAATCAGGCTGCTTATCTCGAATGATTTCTTTTTCTAACGGAAGTCTGATTTCGCGAATACAATCAATGACCAATTGTGCTATCTGAACGGCACCATTTCGAGTAAAGTGAGTATTATCATCTTTTCCGTTGAGCAAAGCATGATAGACATTTGGCTTTACCGAAGTTAAAAATAATTTCTTTGATTCTTCCTGACCTAAATTTTCAAAATATATTTTACTTTTTTTATGCAGATCGAGCAATGGAACATTCTCATTTTTTGCGATCTCACGCACTGCTTCCGGATAATCTCCATGTTTATCGACAAAGTTTCCATCCTTATCAAAATTGCGACGATTCACCGGTGTCAACAGAACCGGAATTGCCTTTTTTTCTTTCGCCTCACGGATGAATCGTTGAAGAAATTCTTTATAATCTGTGTGGGGATCTGCAAACCGGGAGGTATCCTCCTTTTTTGAGTCATTATGTCCGAACTGAATAAAGACATAATCACCTGGTCGCAACATATTTCGAACAACATCCCATTTGCCTTCATACAGAAAACTTCGCGTGCTCCTTCCATTCTTCGCATGATTAAAAAAGAGAACATTCTTTGAGAAGAAGATCGGGATCATTTGTCCCCAGCCATGTTCGGGATTATCGATCAATGGTTTGTCCGCCATTGTTGAATCACCAATCAAAAATACACGAATTGGTGCATCGGGGATAAAGCCAAAAAAAAGAAAACAGAGTATGGAGACGAAGTATCTTCGCATGAGGGTTATTGTTTCATTTTCTCAATTTCTATTGCGGCAAGAAAAAAAGGACCATATCCTTTAAAATCATTTGTTCTTCGCGGTTCACTAATATAATATTCATAACTTCCATCGCGATATGGTTTCCCGCCAAGCCCGGAAACTTTTACAACATCGTTCAAATAAATAGTATCGGTGGGTTGTATCGTAACAAAACGATCAATAATTCCTTGGAATGATTCCTGAGCAGATTTAGAGAATGTATCTTTTAAATATCCTTTATTAACCCCTTTGGCAAATGCATAAGTAAACATGCACGATGCGGATGCTTCAAGGTAATTTCCCGGCATATTCTGTTTATCAACAACTTGAAACCACAACTTTGATTTTTCATCACGCTGTTTTAGAACATTTTCCATCAGATTTTGAAAGATAGTTATAAGCTCCTTTCGCTTTGGATGATTCTCCGGAAAATAATCCAATACATCAATCAACCCAACAGCGTACCAGCCAAGTGCTCTACCCCAAATGTTCGGAGAACAACCGGTTTCTTTATTTGCCCATTGCTGTTGCCTGCTCTCATCCCATCCGTGAAAGTATAATCCGGTCTTTTTATCGTATGCATGTTTTGCAATCAACAAGAACTGATTTGCAATATCACCAAACGAAGCGGAATCATGGAACATAGAAGAGTATAAAGCATAAAAAGGTTCACCCATATATAGTCCATCGAGCCACATCTGGTTTGGGTAAATTTGTTTATGCCAAAATCCACCCTCACTTGTTCGGGGATGCAAGGCCAGCTGTCGTCGAAGAGTATCAGCCGCCCATTTATATTTTTGCTCCGAGAACATTTCAAATGCACGAAGGACCGGTTTTCCGGGAGAGACATTATCAATATTGAACTCAGACAATTTGTAGGTATTGATGGAACCATCTTCGCGGATATAATGATCGAGATTTTTTTTGATATACATTTTATAACGATCATTACCGGAATACATCCACATTTGATAGAATGCTTCAAGCATCAACCCTTGTTCATAATTCCATCGCTTCGATTTCTCTTCATCTGGATAAACAATGGAATCGGGATGCAGTGTCATAAAACTCTGCGCAATTCTTTCCGACCACAGTGGCTTCTTTGTTTGCTGACCAACAGCTAGCGTTACCAACAACAAAAAAGTAACTATACCAAGCTTTTTCATTAATAAGTTCATTCTGTTACGGTAAAAAACAACGAGGAACTATATAAAGATAATTCCTCGTTGATTAAAAAACTTATATTACTTCATTAACACCATTCGTTTTACATCGACGAATGATCCGGACTGAATACGATAGAGATAGACCCCTGAACTGAGATTCGATGCATTGAAATGGACAGAATATTCACCTGCATTTTTATATTCATTCATCAACACTGCTACTTCTTGTCCTAGAAGGTTAAAGATTTTTGCCGAAACGAATCCACCTTTCGCAATTCCAAATGCAATTGTTGTAGAAGGATTGAATGGATT
>JANXZD010000047.1 GCA_025355705.1 Bacteroidota bacterium
ATGCATCCAGAAATCCATAGTTCGTCCATAGTGCCGGAACGCGGTTACGCATTGTTTTAAGCGCAGGAATACAAATCTCTGGTGCAAATACTATTGAACCTCCAACAGCCGTTGGAGCAATGGTGCCGTCATCGTTAACCCAATCTGCTGAAACACCTCTGGCACCGTAGGTAAAAAAGTGCCTGCGAACACCATCAATCGATCGTTCTTCATCTGCAGGTCCGTCGCTAGCGGTAAAACCCCAAATATATTCGGAGTAGCCGTTCAACTTCTTAGGATTTTCTTTTGCATATGCCTGATGAGTTATTGTAGCCCGTCGGGAATTTTCAAAATAATCGATTCCCTTTTCTCTCATATATGAATCTTTAATTCCACGAAAATCGATCCATGAATGAGAATATTGATGTCCGAACAACGGACCAAAACTTATAAATTCTTGACCATAGTACGTCATCCATTGTGAAGACCGTGTAAATCCATTCCATGCTTCACTCGATATCGGTGATGTTGGAGATCCAAGAGCGAGGATATACAAAATCATCGATTCATCATATCCCTTCCAATCGGAACGATGGATGCCTTTATCAGGATACCAACCCATGCTCATCAACGGCGGACGGGCGTATAACCATTGCCAATCGATTCGACGATATATTGAATCTGCATATGCACGGATTGCTCGCTCAGTCTCACTTTCCGTATCGAAATACGATTGACAGAACAAAATTCCGGCAAGGAGTAATGCTGTATCGATGGTTGAAAGTTCAATATCTTTATTGAACCTCGTTCCGGTTTTGAAGTCTAAGAAATGATAATAGAACCCTCGATATCCCGCAGTACCCATCATTGCATCACCCTGTGGAAGATGGTATAAATTTCGGATCGTCGTAAGCACTCTTTCGGCTGCTACTTCGCGCGATATGTATTTCCGTTCTACGCCAATTCCATAAGAAGTGAGAGCAAAACCAATCGCAGCAGTGCTGGAAAAAGTGAGTGTCGGATAACGGTCGGGAGTTAGTCCGGTTTTTGGATCGACACATTCCCAAAAATAATTGAAGGTGCGGTGCTGAAGCGTGTCAAGAAATCCATCAGAAAAATATTTTGCATTTGAATTATTCTGTGGTAATACAAACTGGTAAAATGAAAATATATATACTACACAGAATAATTTCTTCATTTTGTCAAGATCATTTTTCGGGTTTCAGTGAAACTGCCTGCCGATAATTTATAGAAGTACATTCCACTAGAATATTGTGATGCATTGAATGCAACAGAATATTTCCCTGCTGGTTTTTGTTCATTCACTAATATTGCAATCTCTTTTCCAAGAACATCGTACACTTTTAAACTAACATTACTGATTGCCGAAAGCTGGTATCTAATGGTCGTTGCTGGATTGAACGGATTCGGATAGTTCTGCTCAAGAGAATATTTTTCAGGAATTGTATTTCCGACGGAAGCAACATCAGTCACTGTCGTGAAGCCAGCTTTTTGTAAACCGTCAGTTATAATTTTTTCTTTCATGAATGTGTTCCACACTTTTCCTGTTCGATAATTTTCCGCCATTATAACAATTGGACCTTGATCAATTCCAAGAACATCAGGACCCCACCAATTCACTGTTTCGTTGAATGCATCAGTAAATCCGTAGCCAGTCCAAATTTTTGATCGATGAGTGTCATACATATTACGCAATGCAGGGATACAAAATTCCGGAGCAAATGGAAGAGATCCTCCCGGTGCCGTTGGGTTCAACGTTCCATCATCATTCATATTTGTTCCACGCGCGTTATAACCGGTAGGAACATCGCTTGCAGTAATTCCCCACATATTTGCACCATAACCGACAGCCCCTTTTGGATTGTCTATGCAATACAATCTCTGATCCAGAGTAGCACGTCGAGAATTTTCGAAATATGTGATTCCTTTGCCTTTCATATAAACATCAGCAATATTTCTATAATCAACCCAGCAATGAGAGTATTGATGACCAAATAACGGCGGAAAATTTACAAAGTAGTCACCTAATCGAGAACTGAAGAACCATTGATATCCTTTTGTCCATTCATTCCATGAAACCGAAGGAAGGGGTTTTACCGCTAGCGATGGACCTGCAGATGAAGAACGATCGATCGATGGAGTTCGCAGGCACTTTTTTACATACGGAGCGCGAGGTGTTTCAGCAGATTGGGTTAACGATGACGGTACCATTGCTCCAACGGCTGTTGGAGGTTCAATAGCATTTGCACCGGAGATTTGTGTTCCTGCGCTAAAAACAATGCGCAACCGCGTTCCGGCATTATGGACGAACTATGGATTTTTGGATGCATTCAATCTAACATATATTACCGATAAAACCCCGAACGGATGGGTCGATCGCGATTATCTTGGGATTGATCAGGGGCCAATTGTAATAATGGTAGAAAATTTGCGAAGTGAACTAGTATGGAATGTAATGAAGAAAAATCTATACATCGTTACAGGTTTGAAGCGTGCCGGATTTACCGGCGGCTGGCTTGAACAGAATTCTAAGAAAAATTAACTGCTTGTGTCAATTATCCATTACACTCTTGATCCGCGTAAATCTCGTAATACATTTTCGCTGAACGGAACGTGGGACGTTGTCGGCGGCGATAAAGATACGATCCCTTCGAAATTTACCTCAACCGTAAATGTTCCTGCTGTGGTTGACATGGCAATTCCAGCATATGACTGGCAGAAATTTGATTTCCATTGGTATCGCACTTCATTTGAGATAGAAGAATTATCTCATGTCAATTCCGTTTTCATAAAGATCGAACAAAGTATGTTTGGTACAGAAGTGTGGCTTAATGGAAATCATCTCGGCGGATCGATCAGTTGTTATACTTCACACGAATATTTATTGAACGAATTCCTAAATCATGACGGCAATAATGAATTGATCGTTCGCGTAGGAGCAAAATCTACTCTGCCTCCTGAAAGCGCAGTAGGCAGAGATCAAGAGAAAGAAATTTATACGCCGGGGATTTGGGGAGATGTCTCTCTTATCTGTGTTGGTGGAGCCCG
>JANXZD010000095.1 GCA_025355705.1 Bacteroidota bacterium
GGATTTGGATAATTTTGTTGAACATAGAATGACTGTGGAATTCCATTATCATATAAATTCTTCACTGAAGTAAATGGATTTTTAAGACTTCCACCTTGATTTACAATACTTGCAGAAGGTCCGAGTGTGAATGGGATTGTATTATCAAAAACACCTGCTTTTAACGCAAGGACTCCATTGATCTTGGTCGGAAGCTTTAATGCCACACCGCTACTATTATTAATGGTGAGATTATTCACCACAGTTGGAAGCAGCGTATCAGCTTGTGCAACTGTGCCATCATATTCAAAATTTGCAGCTGAATCTAAAATGGTTGCAGCTCCGTTATTAAGATTTCCTTTTAATCCTTTTGGATGACCGCTGATCAATGTTCCCCCTGCGGCTAACGTAAAGGTAGAAGCCGCACTGCCGCCCACCGTGTTTGTATCAAAATCAACAATTGCACCCTTTCGTACGGCAAAACGAATATTGGAGGATGTAACTTCACCGCCTCGTATGAATGTTTGTTTTGTCGTTCCATTAAAAATCACTGAATCTGGAACGGTCGCAGTTGAATTTGTGGTAAATGTTCCGGCAGTTGCTATCAGATCTCCACCAACGAACAAATTTACCATTGCTGCACTGCCGTTTGCAACTTGAAAAGTTCCTTTTGAATTTATGTTTCCTTTTATTACAACAGAAAAGGTATCATTTGGGCTTCCTGAACCGGTTGTGGTAAAGTATGCTGTTGTTGTATCAACAACAACATCCCCGTTTATCGTGATCAATTTTCTTCCCACAGGCACTGTAATATTGCCGGCAGTAAGCCTGAAATATTGAGAGTTACTATTGATTATTCTGACAGTTCCACCAATAGTGTTGTTTGACATTCCCAAATTCAATCCGCCGGTTTGGCCCGAACAATTCCATGTTAAGTTGTAAAAATTCTGATTGCCGTTTGACGGTGCTGAAGATGTGGAACCAGTGATCAAACATGTCGATCCTGTATTCCATATAGCTTTGATCAATGAACCAGCGTTTACTGCATGTTCATAGATACCACCATTTCCAAATATAATTTTTGAAGAATCGAATACACCAATTTTCCCGCTGAGAGTTTTCAATGTACCGGTAATGGTAGCGGCGGCGTTAAAATAAACCGAATCTGAGCTCCTAACAATATATATCCCTGAACCAGTCGGCACATTGCCGCTTTTCCACGTTGATGCCGAATTCCAATTACCGTTGGCTTTGGTACTATCAGTCTGCGCAAACACCGAAACTGCTGCAGTCAATAGCAAGCAAAAAAATACTTTTGTACGCAATAGTGTCATAATATTACTCCTAAAAATTATGAAATTAATTAAATAATGTAGTCCGTATATATATTCTTATCGAATTTATGATTTCTCTGTATCGGCCTACCAAGGAATTTCATAGGAGAGATCAGCAAAGAAAGCATTCGATTTTTTTGTAGAGATACTTACTGCCCCTGCCCACATATCTGTATAGTTTATCTTAGAATATTCATATGCAAAATTGAATCGGACATTTTCAAACTTCAATCCGCCTCCGCAGGAATAAACAGTGTAACTTACGGGATCTCCATCCAGAGGATTTCCCACAGGTTGAAAAATTTCTGCTTGTTCCTGTGCTCCTGCCCTTAGTGACAACCATGTTGTGGGGCGAAATTCCATTCCGATATGAAAGATGTTTGATGACAACCATGGATTTGTTGTTGTTCCGTTTGATATAGTATATTCTGCCGAAGCGTACGGACGCAATTCATATTCAACGCCTAACGTAAGATTCTCTCGTAATGCAAGAGAGATCGCAACAGTACCGCGTAAGGGAATTGTTATTTTATCTTCTCCTTTAATAGTTTTAACTGTAGTAACGAATGAATCAAGTTTGGTTGTCTTTGAATGATATCCCGTGTCGGTCTGAACTGATGCATTATATTTTCGTGTAATTGTTGTTGGAAGCTTTAAGGAAAACCCAAAACCAACAAATTTCCCGAGATATGCTCCGCTAACAGTAATTTCCTCACCGGTATAATCCGAGGTTCCGTTTCGTGCGGAGTAATAATAGACAGATTCTGCTCTAAAATAATCTGCATAAAACCGCAGCCGCCCTCTTTCAAAACGAGTTTCCTTATCAGTTGAGTTTCCCTTCAATATCATAGCACTGACACCAAAATTCATCCTCTCGGAAAGAGCAAACGCGAGTGCACCGCCATAACCTTGAATTGTTCCATCTCGTTGCTGAGAGATTTGATACCATTGAACCGGAATTGATGAAGTATCATTATTATTGACAGGTCGTGAAACGGTATGCGCATCTGCAGTGAGAATTGAGGGTGACAGCACATTATTATTCTGAAAATACCAATCAAGATTTGAATATTCCAAAGCACCAACTCCAACAGATACTTTAATATCCCCTATTGAAAAAGGGACCGCAACTATTACCTGAATGGGATCATTCTTTGATTTCGCACGACTCCAATTCGGTCCAAGCTTATCAAACGGACGTTGAACAGAATCACCAGGATTAACCGGTTTAACATACTTAATTGTATCACCATTCGGATTAACATAAAATGCGTTCGTATCTGGTTTGCTAATACCGTCGGTCAGCCCTTCCATTAACAAACTAAAATTAGAATAATATTTCAATGGGCTGTAATGCTGTGTTTGATTTGTATTTATGCTTCTCTGAACACCACCAACAGAAATTTGTAAACCGCGAAGTGTTTGCAGCATTGCAGGATTGGAGAACATAACATTCACGTTATTTTGCATCGTAAGTGAGGTCCCACCCAATGATTTTGAGGCAGCAGACTGAATGCTAAAATGATCAATGCCTTGCACCGTTAATGGAGAGCCAAACCCCTGCGAGAATATGTGCTGCCAACTGCTAACGCAAAAAACCAAAATAATAATATAAAATGATTTGAGATATTTTTGTTCCATTATAATCTTACTCCTACGCTAATTCGGTGGGCGTTGCCCAAATATGTGCCGATTGAGCTATAGCTGTAATCAAGCGAAAATTTAATAGCTCCAAGTGTTTGTTTTACTCCTCCACCCATTGTAAGTCCTTCAAAATCATAATTAAATTTGTACCCGGCCCGCAATGCAAACATTTCGGAATATTCAAATTCGATTCCAACATGTTCTTGTTGAGCATAATCGTTTGGTTGGAAAAGATCGAAAGCAAGTCCAATCCTATTGTTGTCGTCATGAGCAATCAAGGCATCTTTTCCAATTAAATTCCCCGCAATTCCCCATCTAAAAAGCAACGGAACCGGATTTGATTCTTTTGCATACGTCATATTCGATCCGAAATTTTGTACTGAAGCCCCTATCTCTATCGAATGGTAACCAGTATTGTAGCGCATACCAAAATCAAACAGTAATCCATTTGCCCAAGTTTTTACTTTCTCGTTCACTCCTGTGCTAATTTGAGCAACAACCATTTTGCCATTATATAAAGACTCGTGTGCGTATTTTACTGAAAGACCCGTAGAAAATCGGTCATTAAGATTTGCGGCGTAACTAACTCCAACGAGATAACTGAATGGACGGAATGTGTTCCCCGTGAGACCGGTGTTTTCAATTGGGTCGATATAAGGAGATGCCCAAATTGCTTCTTCTATTTCTCCATAATCCACATATTGAATTTGTGCTCCAACAACTCCGAAATCTCCCATTGATGCAGCGTAGGAAAATGATCCTTGACGTGTATCAAAAATCCAATTGACGTACGAAAATGTAAATGCTTGACTCTGTTCTAAGGCAAGCCCGCTTGGATTCCAAAACACCGCATCCGCACTGGAAGCCCATACACTATATGCATCCCCCAATGCTGCACCGCGAGCTGAAGGAATTACTTTTAAGAATTGCATTGAAGTACTTCCAACCTTTTGCGAAAAGGCGATAGATGAAACAGCACACATTGCAAAAAATACTGCGCCATATTTTTTAAGATATTTCATTACGAATAAATCCTTTAATCAATGAATGATGACGAATTTTCCGGTCGTTCTTTTCCCACCGATCAGATCGTCAACAGTAAAGAAATAGACTCCCGAAGCTAACAATTGATTGTTTCTAGTTATCTGGAACCATTCTACGTCATTCGAGTTTATATTGTCGTGTTCAATCGTTTGTATCAGCTGACCGCTGTATGAAAAGATCCTTATCGTTGCTTTTTCAGTGAGCCCATAAAATCCAATTTTATCTGTGATTTCTGCACCACTAACAGAAGCTGATCCGCCAAATGTGCTGGTAACGATAAGCGGATTTGGCGCAACGTAAACATGTTTCAGTAAAGCTTCTGACCCTTTTGATGTTGTATGTGCTTTTATGTTTGACATAGCACTTGTCCCGCCCAATGAATCTACAGCAACGACACTGTAAAAATATGTTTCTCCTAATTTGCTGTTTGGATCATGAACTAAATATTCAGAGGTCGCCAAATTGAAATATCGAAAGTCCTTTTTACCGACACTATCGACTAGAAGCCAAGGACCAAGCGCTTGTGCGGCGCGTAATATTTTATAGTAACTCACACCTGCTTTTAGTCTACCGCTTGCTTGCACATTGGTAAATCGTTCGACCTCTGAATTCCACATGATTTTATTTTTTAGGTCCGGACTGCTTTGTAATTTTAGCGCCGGTGCCGGAACGGGTATAGGTACTGTATTGTAGGCACCGGTTGCCGGTGTTGTTCCAGGCTCAAATTGCAGTGAATCCCATTTCACTA
>JANXZD010000503.1 GCA_025355705.1 Bacteroidota bacterium
GTTTTTTCAATTGCGCCGGTGCCGATGGTTCACTCGAACGTGTAATCATTTCGGGATGAGCGCGGTAATATTCCCATTCTTGCTGATGAATGGAAGGCTGCTGAGAAAACAGAAGCGATGTGAACACAACGATGGGAAGCAAATATTTCATCAAGATTCTTTCACTATTTCTTCTAAAATAGAGAATGGTTACTCAAGAAACAATTATTTCACGTTGATGATGAATTTGATACAACGTTGACTGTCACCTTCCGTCAAAAAGCTCGGCAGACAAGTAACGGTGACGGTCAATTGCTGTCGTACCAAAAAAATTAGCGCCGCGTCATCCTGACGCGAAGTCCCATAGGGACGAAGCGGAAGGATCTGGTGCGTTGGATGTAAGGACGGGCGTCCCTACATAATTCTTTGCGCCTGCCCGCTATCTTTTTAGCGGGGCTTTGCGTGAGTGTTCTTGTTCTAAAATAAAAAAGGACGGTCAGAAGACCGTCCTTACAATATTCTCCGCATGTTTGCGGTGAATGTTTTTGCTCTTATTTCGTCATCAATCCCGACAAAAAGCGCCGGGATTTTTGATGATACAACTTCGCTATTTCGTCATCAACATCTTCTTTACTTCATAACGATTTTCTGTTCGTAATGAATAGAAGTACATTCCCGATGCTAATCCTTTTCCGTTGAATTCTAATGTGTTGATCCTGTTCGCTTCTGCCATGCCGTTGAACAACGTTGCAACTTCCTGACCTAACATGTTGAACACGCGAACAACTGCGCGCTGCGATGTTGGAACTGCAAAGCTGATCTTTGTTGACGGATTGAACGGATTCGGATAGTTTGCTGAGAGTGAATAATCCTCCGATGTTAATGCAACAACTGCTTCAACCGTGTTGCTGTATTCAAATTTTCCATCGCGGTCAATTTGTTTTAAGCGGTACGATACTGTCCCTTTTGCACTTGCATCAGCGAATGTATATGTTTTAGGCGCGTTTGAATTTCCGGCTCCTTCAACATAACCGATCTTGCTCCACGAACCGCTGACATTTTTTTCTACTTCAAATCCTGCATTATTTACTTCGGTTGCGGTCTTCCATGCTAACTCAACGCCGCGACCTTTTACTGTTGCGGTGAAGGAAGTAAGTTCCACCGGAAGCGGATTGGACGCATCAGACACCGTATAAACTCCAAATGAAGTTTGTCCGGTAAGAGAGACTGTGCGGGTTGAATAATCTCCAGTTGTAACTTGTGACCAGGATGAACCACTATTTGTACTTTTCCAAACAGCGCCACTGGTTAATGTTTTACTGTTGTCATCATCGGATAGCCATGTTATAGTAACATCTCTTCCGCTTGTCGGTGGATTTGTTGATGTAATCGTATATTTACGAGCAATACCAGTATTTCCACTAACATTAACAATTCCTGAAGTTCCGGTAACACGCGTTACAGTTACATCACCAAGATCATCTGTACCCAATGCTAAAGAAAGACCTAATGCACCAACTGTTGATGCAGCAGTACCAACCGCAGTTTTTGTAGATGTTACCGTTCCGATAACATAATGACCCGCTGCTTCGGTTAACAATGTTGTAGCAGTAGTGTTTAACAATGTTACTGAGTTGGAATTTGTTGTTAAATTTCCAGTAGTTGTAGTAATTCCACCGCCACTACCATTACCTACAACGACATTTGTTGAACCGCCAGTTGTTGAAAGAACTACACCAGCAGAATTTGAAACAGTGATTCTGAAAAGATTGACAGAGTTTCCGTTACCAGTAATTGTTTGAGTGCCCGTGCCGTTGCAAACTAATGTCATCCGTCCGGTTGTAACTGCATTAAATGTTGTACTATTTTGTAATGTTAAATTACCCGCTAAATTTATAGTTGTAAACGCACTTGTGGTTGCACCGTCAACATTCGTTACACCATCAATCAAAAGATTTCCCGAAATGGTTGTTGATCCGTGATCAAACAATTTAGTTCCGCCTGTCAGCGTAAGGTTTCCGAAAGTTATTGCTGCAACAGTTGCTGATGTACTTTGTGCGTAATTGATCGTACTCGCCACATTGATTGCACCATATGTATGAGCAAGGGTAGAGTTTTGAAGAGTTAACGTTGCATTGGCTGAAAGATCAATTGGTCCCGTAACCGTCATTAAATCAGGAATTGTAAAATTAACCGCATTAGTTCCGTCGCCCAAAACAATTTTTGAACCCGCACCAGAGACGGTCCAACTTGCACCAATTGTCGGCGTTGCATTATTACGAATGTTGAATATTTGACCAGCAGTTGTAAAGTCCGTTGGATTGGTTCCTGTACCAGTTGTATTTGTACCCCAATTTGTTGTCACATCCAAGCCACCGGTTGCGGCAGAATAAAAATTTGTTGTTGGGGCTGTAAAAGTATATGATCCACTTAACACTACATCGTCTACACTAAAAGTACCACCGACTGCTTCTGCATTCCATCCATAAAACCGAAATGTGATTGTTGAAGCAGCTGCTAAGCTTGTATATGATCCTCCCGAAAGAGTAATAGTACTACCGGTATTGACAGCAGTCCCATCAACTATCTGAAAAACATTTGTTGCAACGACCGAAAGATTAGCATTAGTAGGCGAGATAGTTGCAGGTAAATTTGCTACATAACTATCTACACTTGAACGTACAGCATATTGTCTTATCCCTGTTCCCGAACGCTGAATAGTAAATTTAATAGAAGTTAAATCAACTGTATAATTTGCAGGTACTGTAACTGTGAATTGATAATATTGAGTTGTAGAGATACTTCCAGAAAAAACGTCAGACCCGGTCGTAGCACCCGTCGGCTGACCCGTGAAAGAAAAACGTGTTGCTGCATTTGAGTTAGCAGCCGATTGTCCAACCGCAGAAAAGGAACTGAATGTTAAACCTGGAACAGAAGGTTCTGTCGTGGGATCTGTTAATCCTGATGTGGTAGTGACAGAACCAAAAGCATATGTTCCCGTAAAAGCTGTTTGTCCCCAAGCCATTGCGCTCATCATCATCACAACAAGTGCTGCAAAAAATCCGTATCGAAAAATCTTCATCGCTAAATCCTTTCGTTAATGAAATGGTATGTTGTTAGTTAAAAAATTTAAAAACAAAAAAGGCGGAACGCACACTGCGTTACGCCTTTGGCGTTGTACGATCTATGATAACAGTTTCAAAATATTTTTGTTCGTGCACTGTATGCCGGTGTTTGTATCCGTGCACCGGTATAATCGTTCTGTGTTGGTCGATCAGTTCGGAGATATGTGTTATCAATATCTTTTCATCGGTTCTCATGATTTCGTTATTGGTCTGCGGTAATGCAGCAATAAACGCCATGGTTGTTGGCTTTGTAGAACGCGGTTTATATTTTTTAAATGGAACCAAGATATCGTCGTGTGTAACGGTTCTTTTCAATCCGTCGGAATACAATGCTGCAAATGAAAGTGTGTTGGAAAATGCGGAAGCAATGCTCTTTGAGCGATCGTCATTCGCATGCAATGATTGCATTGCGGCAGAGACCGTGAGTGCGATGAATAGTGTAAGCAAACTTATGATTACATATTGCTTCATTCAAACCCGTTTGCAGTACCAAAAAGAAAAGAAACTATGTATCCATTTTATTTTAACTTTGATTTATCAAATTACATGATTTCATAGGACAAAACAAATTAAAAAATCATTAACCCATGAAGTTGGGTAACAAAGAATTATGAAACACAGTTCGATATAAGAGTTTTTTGTCTTGTGTATCTATAGTTGACCGTCACCGTAAAGGTGACGGTCAACAGGGACGATGTAGGAACGGGCGTTCGTCCCTACGTTATTCTTTACGGAATTTATTAGAACTTTTTCTGTAATTCGTCCAGTCGTTTCAAATTCTCCGTTGCTGTCTGGTTCTCCGGATCGATCACAATTGCCCGTTTAAAATATTCGCGGGCTTTTGTATACGATTTCATATTCTGGTACGAAATTCCTGCCTGGATATTTGCATCGATGCTCTTGCTGTTCAATTCCAGCGCGCGTTCATACTGCTGAATAGCAAGATCGTACTGCGCGGATCCGTTGTACGCGATCCCTAAATAGAAATGGATATCAAAGAAATCATTCCCAAATGCCAATGATTGTGTCAATAGATCGATCATCGGTTTGAAATTCGCATTCTTAAAGAAATTGCTGTACAGGAAACGGTACGCCGTATAATACTGTGAATCTGCCGTCACCGCTTTTTGGAAAAAATTATTTGCCGTGTAGCTGTCGCCGTTCCGGTCATAGAGTTTTCCCAGAACAAATGCAGCGGGAGCATAATCCTCTGCGATCAGCATTGCATCCTTATATTGTTCGATGGCTTTGTCATTCTCGCCCCGTTCTTCCGCACGATAACCATCTTTGATGCGCTGCAGAACTTCCGGAGGAACATTCTTTTCGATCGTGTTGATCAAGATACGAAGCTGGTCCATCCGTTCCGTCAGTTCGTACGCATAACTTTTTTTCATCACCTGATGGATCTCGCTCTTTGCGGAGGCATAATCCCTTTTATAAAAATCTTGCACCGCTTTAAGGACAGAATAGAATGGCAGTGAGAATTGCGACGTATCTTTCACAAGATTCTTCAGAAAACCGTCCGGAAACATCGGCTTCTTTGCCGCCCACCGATTGTTCACAACGCGCAGGAATGTTTCATACGCATTCATCAATGCATATTTTTGTAATCGTGCGGTCAGTTCTTCGGAAACAACAACTTTTAAGAATGTTGCGCTTGTATCTTCAAAATTCACCGATGAATATGCATACGCAGCGGTCTCTATTATATACTTATATCTGAAATCGATCTTGCCGGCAGAAGAACCGAGCACGATGAATCGGACCGTTTGTTCATCAAGCGATTGAGCAAGAGAATCGCGAACGAATGTCGATCGTACAACAAGTGCGGATGCATGTTCAACTACCTCATCGGCGCCTGCTTTGGTCTTTTGATTCAGGAATTTTTCATTCGCCGCATTGTCGGCAACGAACGAAAATTTTGCGATGAACTCTTCGGTCGATGCGATCTTTTGTTTTGTCTCTGTCGATCTATTTGCCAGCATCTCTTTGAACTTTTGAGAATGGTCGCCGAATAATTTTTGATAGATCGCCAGACGTTTTGCACTGATCGTTTCAACATCCGGAAATATTTTAAAGGATTGATCTTGCAGTAGTGTTTCGTACGATACCAGCGCATCGTTCAATTTACTTCCTGCGGCGGCTTTTTCAGCATCGCCTGACAATTGAATAAACTTCGTGAACCCGGGCCAATATTCCTGCGGCACTGTCATGGTAACACGGCCGATCACTTTATCGATCGGAAAAATAAACGAAAACGGTTTATACAGCAGTACGGTCTTCTTGCAGGAGACAAGTAAAAGATACGAATCAGCTTCTTTTACGGGTGAACCAACGGCTTGAACGCCCAGCGTTGCGCCATCTTGTTCGATCTTCAGTTTTATTAACTCCTCTTTGATAAAGTCTTCATCAATTTTCCACCCGCCCGAATCTCGAAGGATGAAGTAATACAATGTACTTGCGTTCACAGAATCGCTTGTCAACATTTTGGGTGCGGTGCGGGATGACAATGCGATCTTCACAAATCGTGCTTTTCCCATTCCAAGAAAGCCGGATTTTTCCGAGATCTTGAGCGTCACTTCCGGAATATTTTTTTGTGAAAGAAGAACTGATGACAGAAGAGCAACGCAAATAAGAGCGATAGCAATATGTTTCATAGAGATACGATTCAAAGTGACGGTGATGTGAAGGTATGATGTACCATAATAACCCCATTGTATTGCGCAGAAATATAGTAAACAACACCCCTATAATCAATTGACCTTTCTCCTTGACAAAATAAATCAATTTCTCCATCTTTCACCATTACAATTCATTTGCCGGATGTCAATCATGAAAACTTTCAGTCTATTTTTACTCTTTGCACTTTGCTCTCTTCCGTTACCATCTCAAAATATCTTCCTTCAGCCGATCGCAAAAAATTCCATCCAGAAATCAACATTTTTTGCTGCAACAATGACGAACGCGGGCGATCTGCTGGGCCTAAGCGGGGCTGATAAATCCGTTAAGATTGTGGATCCTGCAACGCTTTTGGAAAAATTTACGTTCCAGACCGGAAATTTTAAATCATACGCGATCGCATTTACCATTGACGGAAAAAATCTTTTAAGCGCAACACCAGACGGTCAAATCTCGGTGTGGGAATACACGAAACCAACGCCTGTCATGACCTTTTCGCATGGATCGAGTGTTCGAAGTTTAACCATCGATCCCACGGGAAGAGTGATCAGCGGCGGTTACGACAAGACGGTGAAGATGTGGGATTATGTGACGGGAAAACAGATCGGAAAATTTCCGCAGGTCAATGCGGAGATCATTACACTTTCATTTTCGGTGGATGGTAAAAGTGTCATGACCGGATGTGCCGATGGTTCGATCGTGATCTTTGACGCAACAACATTTGCCGTCAGTAGAATGATCAAAGAGAATAAATCCTCTGTCTCATCGTTAGCGTGCAGTGATGACGGAAAATATTTTGCTGCATCATTTTTGGATTCAACGATTGTGCTGTTCAATGCTCGAACCGGAACGAAGATCGCTTCCATGAAGAACCGCAATGGCGCGGTAACATCACTGGTATTTCATCCCAACAGTAAATTTTTGATCACTGCATCGGCAACAGTTTCTTTTTGGGATATTGCAGCAGAGACAATATTCAAATCCATTGTCGATACAAGTTTCTCACCTGTTGTTATAACGATCTCCAAAGAAAAATTGACCCTTGCGGTCAGCGGACGGAACGGCGAACTTCGAACATACAAGATGCTCGAAAAGAAACAGGATGTCATTCCTCCGGTCATAACGTTTCTAAAACCTGCCCGTTCCTCTGCTGAACCGGTGCAACTCTACGCGAACGAAGTTGAAATAGCAGGCATCGTATCCGATGAAAGTCCGATCCGTGAAGTAACGGTGAATGGAACTGTCGTTCCTACGGTCGCTGCTTCAATGCAAGAACGGAAAGGAATTGATTCTTCGTTCTCTGCTGTCTCATTTTCAACAACAATACCATTAACGGTTTCCGGAATCAGTACGATCGTTGTTTCCGCAATTGATGTGGAAAATAACAGCGCAAAGCAGGAATTAAAAATTTCAAAGATGTCGAAAGATGCATCGGTAGAGCTGGTCAATCCGAAAGAGAGTATTGAAACGGATCAAGTAGCGGTCGATCTTCAATTCAAGATATGGCTTGATTTCACTTCATACTCTGTTGTGTTGAACACCATAGAAATCGCAAAGAAAGAAAATCTGCCGAAGAAACCGGCCGGAGCACTTCGTTCGGAAAAACTTTCTCTTTCTGCGGGATTCAACCAGATCCAAGTGACGGTGAACGGACGCGGCGGAGAAAAGATCAGAAAGACTGTCAACATCACCCGCAGAATGCTCGGTGCTCAAACATCCATTGCTTCAGATGAAAAACCGTTAAAGAATAATTCCGGACAACCGCAGCGGTGGGCCGTGGTGGTCGGCGTTTCCGAATATTCAAATCCTGCTATAAAAAATCTTACGTATGCAGACAGAGATGCACGTTCGTTTGCCGAGTTTCTTAAAACATCAGCCGGCGGCGGTTTTGAACAAGAACGGGTGAAGATCCTCTTGAACAAAGATGCTACATTGAACAATGTGAAACAGGCACTGTTCAATTTTTTACGGCAAACGGTCGATAAGGACCTTGTTGTTATTTATTTTGCCGGACACGGTGCACCGGAACCGGCAAACCCGAACAACAATTATCTGCTCTGTTATGATACCGATCCAAAATCGTTGGAAACAACTGCGTTCCCAATGTGGGATGTGAATACCGCTTTAACGCGGTACATTCCTTCAAAACGTGTCGTTGTGTTTACGGATGCCTGTCATAGCGGAGGGATCACCTCTGATGTTGCAACGCGCGGAATGAGCGCGACCGATGGTAACTTGATCAACCAATATCTCTCCGATCTGTCAAAGACAAAAGAAGGGATCATTGTTTTTACGGCAAGTCAGGCAGGCGAAGTTTCTCAAGAACTTGAAAAATTCGGTCATGGCGTATTCACCCATTTTCTTCTTGAAGGAATGGCCGGAAAAGCCGATTTTAATAATGACTATACCGTTACGATCGGCGAGCTCATGGATTATGTTGAAGAAAAAGTAAAGCGGCAGACAAATGGCAATCAGCATCCCACGCGTAATCAGGGATCGTATGACAAAGATCTTACCATCTCTTTAGTCCCTCATTAATAACTTTTTTGAAAGAATCATCATGAAAAAGATTTTTTTCAGTGCTCTGTCTCTCCTTCTTTTTTTTGGCGGACAAACAACGGTCAATGCCGCAATGCAAAACAGCGATACGGAAGAAAATGTCAACTATAAATGGTCATTCGTTGCAAAGGTCGGTACCGGCGAAGAACGACATTTGACAACGGTCGCGCGCGATACGACCCTCCGCACCGGCGAAGAGTTTAAGATGATGGTGAACCTCCTGAGCAAATCGTATATCTACGTGATCTATAAAAGTTCAAAGAATGAACTGTCGGTGCTGTATCCATATTCATTTGATACGCCAATGGAACTGGAGAAGAATTTTTATATCCCAAAGGGGCGAAGCTGGTTCAAATTGGACAACAATACCGGCGACGAAACATTTTATATCCTTGCCTCACAGGAACGGTTGATCGATCTGGAAAATAAATTAAGCCAATATACCGGGGCAGCACAAGAAAAGAAAAAAGATCTTACTGCGGGAATCGTTACCGACATTAAAGAGATCAAAAAGAAATACCGAGCATACTCTACACTTGCCGAACGCCCCATTAGTATTGCAGGAAACGTTCGCGGAACAAAAACAGGTTCCGTTGATATTGACCGGATCGATATTGCAACACTTGCAACGGAGATCTCTGCAAATAATTTTTACAGCAAAACAATAACGATTGAACACAAATAACATCAGGCGGCTGCGCACCGCTGTTATCCTTGTCCTTTCTGCGTTTGGTGTTACGACATTCTTCTTTGGAGTTTTTCCCATCGTATTTCAATCGTGGGACAGCCAAACGATTGACCGCCTTTTTTTGCTCCGCGAAAAGGTCCGACCCTCTCCGTATGATTCCACGATCGTGCACATCGACATCGATAACTCAAGCATAAAAAAACTAAGTTATTATTTCCCGCGCCGTTTACACGCAAACGTATTTGATGTTACGCGAAGAATAGATTTCTCGGCGATCGCCTACGATATTATCTTTGCACAACGCTTGAACACGATCGACGATACATTGCTGTTGAACGCCGTACAGCAAAGCGGCAAAGGATATTTTCCTGTTGCATTTGAATTGAAGGAACGGCGCACGTTTCCGCGGCTTGAAGTTGCCGAGGTGCAATATCTCGATTCCACCGCGTGGACCCTTCACGCAACAGACACGGCAACATTCTATCATTCCGGTGCAACATTATTAACGTGGCCCGAACTTTCGCATCGATCGCGCGGTGTTGGGTTCATCAGTGTCAGCACGGATCCCGACGGAGTATTTCGCCGGGTTCCGCTCGTGATCCGATATAAAAATTCATTCTATCCAAGTATGGTCTTTCGTCTTGCATGCGATAAACTACAGGTCACACCTGAAAATATCATTGTCAACGGCGGTCATTCCATCACCCTTCGAAATGCTGTATTGCGAACCGGAGGAAAAAAAGATATCGTCATTCCGATCGATGAACAAGGAAATATGATCATCAATTGGATCGGTCCATGGGAACGGATGACGCATATCAGTTTTGTTTCATTGCTGGAAGCGGCAGAAGATCGTGATGAAGTTGAAGCGTTGTCAGAACGATATTCCGGTGCCATCGGGATCGTTGGAGATGTTTCTACAGGAATATCCGATATCGGTCCGACACCGTTTGAACAATCATTTCCTCTCGTCGGACTTCATGCAAATACGCTCAATACTATCCTGACAGAAAACTTTCTGCGCCAGCTGCCATTTACACTTCATATTGGAATAGAGATCTTGATAGCATTATTGATGATCTTCTTTTCATATAAATTTTCTTCGTCGGTATATACAATTTCATCGCTCGGACTGCTTTTCGCGTATGGCGCTGTAAGCGGCATTGCGTTCGTCTATTACAACATCATCACTGCGATTATTCATCCGATGATTTCAATTATTTTATCGACTGGTACCGTATTAGCATATCGATATATCACTGAAGAAAAAGAAAAAGAACAATTGCGCGCACGGTTTGAATCGTACTTTCCCCCGGCTGTCGTAAAACAAATGCTGGATAATCCTGATATGCGAATGACCAAACCAAAAAGTGTGGAAGTGACGATCATGTTCAGCGATATAAAAAGCTTTACCTCTCACTCTTCTACCATGACGCCGGAAGATATCAGTGCATCGTTAAGTGAATATTTTGAA
>JANXZD010000125.1 GCA_025355705.1 Bacteroidota bacterium
TTGAATGTTGATCAGTGTTTGGCCTTTACAAGCAATTCTGCAATTCAGATAAATCAATCTTGCTTCGATGTTATTCTTTCGACCATTCATCATATATTCCCATTCGTTCGCTCACTTTTGCCACATAGGTTCGTGTCTCGTCAAATGGAAGATTTTTCTTCAAATATTCAAACACCTGATCAGAAGACATTGCATTGATCTGCGGCAGTGCTTGAGTAACATTCCGTTTTCCGGTGAATGCTTTTGCAACATTTCCGGGACCGGTATTGTATGCGGATATTGCACAATATATTTTACTACGCGGATCTCTGACACCGCGAAATTCTATGGTCAGTAATTTTGTTAGATATGCCGTACCGAGCTCGATGTTGTTTTCGGGAATATATAAGTATTCTCCGGTAACAAGCGTGTCTTTTTTATGAGCAAAAAAATACGCATCACGTCCGCCGGATTTTGGAACAAGCTGCATCAAACCAAACGCAGGCACCGAAGACTTTGCTTTCGGATTGAAATAGCTTTCCGTATGCATGATGGCAAAGACAAGCGTAATATCAATTCCAAATTTTTCCGATTCTTTTTTTACTTCATCACGAAAATCCGCCGCACGTTTTTTAACGTGGTTTGGAACCAACGGTAATTGTATCCCGACCACAACCCGTTTGATGCCGTCTTTTCCAGTAATAACCTCCTGGGTAATTTGAGCAGGACGGACTGTCTGATCCGAAAATTGGTTTGCCGTTCGTTCCGTTACCGGCTTTCCATCAATTGTTTGCAGCTGGTCGTTGAGAATTGGTTTTTTTTCAGGCTGAACTTCATTCTTCTTTTCTAACGGATCTGTTCCCCCTTTTGCAACTGCTAACTGCGCAACTTGTTCTTTCAGTTTCTGTTCGATCAGTTTTGGATTCTTCGCTTCTACTTCTGTCATTAGGATTTCAACTTTTGCTGTTCCTGCTTCAAAATCCACAGAACTTCGTGATGAGTATTTTGAATCGTACGATACATATTCTTTTTTGGAGCTAGTAAGAACATTTTTTGTTCCCCATTTCTTTTCGATTTGACCTGTGTATTCCTTCAGCAACCGCTCTTGCTCAGCATTATAATCATCAAACTGCTTCGTCACTTCCACCGTATATTGCTGAAATGCATCTTCATCATTTTTCACCCCCTGCTCTTGTTCTTTTTTAAACTTTTCAAGCTCATCGGTCTCTGTTTTACTTTGTGCATCTGCAACAAATGAAAAAAGACCGAACAAAAACATAATCGTAATAGATTGTTTCATAAAATTTTCCTATTTATGGAATACTGAATCCTGACACGATATCTTTTTCAATGGCAATAATCGAAGAATGATCCGGCATGATAAATATTGAGTTCTGCTTGCCCAATGGTGATTCCCAAACGATCTTCCCTGAATCGATATTGATTAATACTGCTTTACCATCGATACAATAGAATATATTATTTTTCACAATCGTTGGTCGTTGATGAATTGCCTTTGCGCTAAAATCCCATTTGTGATACCACAGTCGTTTCCCAGTGACAGGATTGATCGATGCTATCCCATCTTCGCCAAATGCAAAAAGTCTGTCCCTATTTTTGCTATAGACAATATGGATGATTTTTGAAATCGAATGGGTGAACAATTCGCCGATCTTTTCTGACGAGCTAAGAGTGATCAATGAATCATTCCCGAAGCTTGATGAATCTTCCCTTTTTGGATGTTCACCGTTCCAATAAGTCGATTGAAGATACAGATCATCATAATTCATTTTTCCGATTCCACTATCGGCAAATTCAAATGACCAATTGATCGAATCTTTTTTGGCAGGAAACAACGCAAGTGAATAAAGGAATTTTTCATTCCCAAAAAATAATTGTTTGCCATCCTTTGAATACTGTGCTATCGAATAATCGTTGAATATCCTGCCGGGATCTGATGTGAACTCTTTTTTCCAATGAATTTTTCCGCTTGATGTGTCAACGGCAAGCAACAGATAATCATCTTCTTCCCACACCTTCTTTTTACCAATTTTTTCTTTTTTGAGATCATAGGTAAATTCCTGTTTGAATCCGCCGGTCTTGACATAGAGAGTCGAATCGATCATTGCCATATCAAAGACATAACTTCCCGCAAGATCTTGGTCTATAAGCATCCACTGTATTTGTCCAGTTTCAGCATTCAGAGCAACAAGGTTTTTGTTTCCTGGAAGCAGTAATAGTTTGCCAAAAATCGTCGGTTTTGCGAGGGCTGAAAGCCCCCCTTTGAAAGACATTCCGTCTGCGATTTTCATATAATTTTTAGAAAGAAGTTTTCCATCATCAAAACGAACACTGATTAAGCCTTCGCCCCCTTTTTTATCGGAATTCGGCTCTATCATTTCACTCGTCGTATGAATGAGAATCTTAGCAAGATGAGTATCTATCGAAACACTGTAATCAAAACCAATATTTTCGAATCCAAATGAAATGGAACGGGTGTCACTTGAAGGTGAAATCGGAAGGAGACGTTTTGGCAAAGATTCATTTGCGTGAGCAAGAAT
>JANXZD010000149.1 GCA_025355705.1 Bacteroidota bacterium
TATCCATCAGGATCAAATACAACCAGCGACATTTGGAATGGTACGGGACTGGTTGTTGATGTATATCCTAACGACGATAATTTGATCATCAACTCAGCAGAATAACCATTGTCAACATTCGTTGTATCATTCACTGTTGAACCTGCAGCCAAAAATCCTGCACCGGCTCCGGAATTTAATACGGTTTCTTCATAACGAATAGTATCTTTGTTTCCTGCTATGTTTTGATAATACAACTTGTATTCTTTCGTCGCGCCTGCTTTATCTTTTACTTGTAAGAAGACTCCATCACCTTCCCAATCAAATTTACAGATAGATTTGTCATTTGATTGAATACCAAGATAAAGATTGCTTCCTTTTTGCAGGAATTTAACTTTTGCAATACTTGTATCTTTATATGGTAAATGATATGTAACTCCATTCACATCAAAGGATGCTTTAATATCAAAACTACCAGTGACCGATTTTTCACTACCGCTTTTTGGTACAGTTGGAGGTCCAAACACTAATGTTGGTGCGCTTGCCCAATCTGCTTCATTTAATTTTCCATCAAGTGTCATTACATTGGCAGTAACAAATGGTTTTACCGTATCAGGATTATCGTACGCCGGTAACAAATTGATCGTTTTGAAAGCTGATCCCCACTCACTACCCCACCATGATTTGAAATACGAACCACGAGCGCTATCCCATGGATTCATACCATACGGCCATGGCAATGCTGCATTGAATTGGAATCCATCCGGATCAAAAATGTTCATGGAGATTTGAACTGCATTGACAGTTGCTGCATATCCCAGTTTATCTAATCGAATTCGAAGTTCTGCAGAATATCCATTGTCAACATTTGTTGTATCATTTGCAGTTGAACCCGCAGTCAAAAATCCTGCTCCGGCACCGGAATTCAACACACTTTCTTCATATTTGATAGTGTCTTTGTTCCCTGCAATGTTTTGATAATACAACTTGTATTCTTTTGTAGCTCCTGTATTATCTTTAACTTGTACAAAAATTCCTTCACCTTCCCAATCAAATCGACAAATAGATTTGTCATTTGATTGTATTCCAACATAAAGGTCTGCTCCTTTGTGTAAAAATTTAACTCTCGCCCACGAACTGTCTTTATTTGGATTGTGATATGTTACTCCATTCACATCAAACGATGCTTTTAGATCAAATCCGCCTGTAACTGTTTGATCTGAACCTTGTTTCTTTAATTGAGCACCATTTCCAAATAATAATGAAGGGGCACTTCCCCATTCTGGTTCATCCAATTTTCCGTCAAGAGTTACAGCACCGGCAATATTAGCCGCAGCCATCATTGGCGGGTCTTCATATTCCTTTGTTTCAGGAATAAAGTTCAATGTTTTGAAACTTGATCCCCATTCACTGCCCCACCATGATTTGAAATATGAACCACGAGCACTATCCCATGGATTCATACCATACGGCCAAGGTAAAGCTGCATTGAATTGGAATCCATCCGGATCAAATATATCCATCGAGATTTGAACATTATTTAACGGCAATGTGTAGCCTAATTTATCCAAGCGAATTCTCAACTCTGCCGTATAACCACTATCAACATTTGCTGTATCATTTGCAGTCGAACCAGAATTCAAAAATCCTGCTCCGACTCCTGAATTCAAGACGCTCTCTTCATATTTAATAGTGTCTTTATTTCCGGCAATATTTTGATAATACAATTTGTATTCTTTTGTCACTCCTGCATTATCTTTAATCTGAACAAAGATGCCTTCACCTTCCCAATCGAACCGGCAAATCGATTTATCATTCGATTGTATCCCAACAAAGAGATCTGCTCCTTTGCGCAAGAACTTTACTCTCGCCCATGAACTATCCTTATTCGGATTGTGATACGTTACTCCATTTACATCAAAGGATGCTTTTAGATCAAATCCACCGCTGACTGTTTGATCTCCATATTGTTTTTTCAATTGTGCACCATTTCCAAACAACAATGCCGGTGCATTTGCCCATTCTGGTTCGTTCAATTTTCCATCGACAGTTACTGCAGATGCATTCTTTACTGTCATCGATGCCGGATCATCATATTCTTTTGTTTCAGGAATAAAGTTCAATGTCTTGAAACTTGACCCCCATTCACTACCCCACCATGATTTGAAATATGAACCTCGTGCACTATCCCATGGATTCATACCGTACGGCCAAGGCAATGCTGCGTTAAATTGGAATCCATCCGGATCAAATATATCCATCGAGATTTGAACATTATTTAACGGCAGTGTATAGCCAAGTTTATCTAACCGAATTCTCAACTCTGCCGTATAACCACTATCGACATTTGCTGTATCATTTGCAGTCGAACCAGAATTCAAAAATCCTGCACCGGCTCCGGAGTTCAACACCATCTCTTCATATTTAATGGTATCTTTATTTCCAGCAATATTTTGATAATACAATTTGTATTCTTTTGTCACTCCTGCATTATCTTTAATTTGTACAAAAATCCCTTCCCCTTCCCAATCGAACCGGCAAATAGATTTATCATTCGATTGTATTCCAATATACAGATCTACTCCTTTGCGCAAGAACTTCACTCTTGCCCAAGAACTATCCACATTTGGCAAACGATATTTCACTCCGTTAACATCAAAATAGGATTTTAAATCAAATCCACCGGTTACCGTTTGATCTCCGTATTGTTTCCTTAAATGTGCTCCATTCCCGAACAACAATGCCGGTGCATTTGCCCATTCCGGCTCATTTAACTTTCCATCGACTGTAACAGACGATGCGTTTTTCACTATCATCGATGCAGGATCATCATAAGGATTAGTAAGTCCTGGATCTAAATTCGTCCACGCAAGAACACTTGATGTTCCGTATCCTACTCGAACTCCGTCAAATGCACCAACAGGGTTAGTTGCATTTCTACTGTGCCATACGATATTACCAACATCATACGGTGAAGGATTCGGACTAAACCCATCGAAATCTGTTCCACCTGTACCCGATGCAATAATACATTCAGCTGAACCAATAGAAGGTTCTAAAGATGTTGTCGGATTAACCCAAAGATATGCTTCATCATCTATACTATCCGCATGAGCAAAGCCGGTGTTATTAAATGAATATCGAACTACGACAAGGTATGTAGTATTTAAATTCAGTACCGAAGAACCGAATGCTGCGGTATTGGATGTTTTGGACACGCCGATATTGAAGCCTGCACCACTTGTTCGTGCAAAAAGTTTTGCACCATATTGTGTCCCCGTGTTTGAATTTCCCAACGACATAAAATAGCCATTTGATGAAGCACTCACAGCAGATAATCGCAGCAACACTGAATAATAGAATGTGGTATGCGCGAGATTCGTTATAGGGCTAGAGAATGTTTTATAAACTCTACTCGACGTTGCCGTTCCAGTAGGAATAACAGCGTATTCTCCCCCTCCAGATTTATATCCCGGATAGGTCAATGGGATTGCATTTGCAATGGTCAGCTCCGGACCACTTCCCCCTTTTGTCCAAGACGATTGGCCGGCCAAATTTATGCCGGTCGTAAGTCCAGTAAAGTTATCAGAAAATGTCTGCGCATTTACAGTTGTGTAAACCGCAAATACTGATACAAGAAATATCAATATTTTTTTCATCTCGTTGCTCCTTTTAGTATTTGGTAAATAAGTATTTAATGCAGCGTGTTTTTTTCAAAAATATTTTATGTTCAATATTACAACTCTATGGCCTGAAAATTTTTAATTAAAACATACAAAATATGTTGCACGTTTTTGTGATTTTAAGGAATTCAAAATAAACACCTTATGGTGTGACAAAAAATTGCTTTGGGTCAAAATTATTATTCAATACCGTATGTGCAATAATATCTATTTTTTTGAAATAACGATTGTTGTTTCCGAACTTTGTATATGTCACTACACAACTTTATCCTCCTTTTCTAAGTTAGACATCGTGTTAATTTTCTTACAACTATTTCTAATAGCTAATGTCGTTGGAACAAATATGTGTGCCGCTGCACCTTTTGTTCGTTTTTGCAAACGATCAAAAACTCGTTTTATTGCCATCTCTCCCAGTTCCGGAATTGGAACGTGAACGGATGTTAACGAGGGGCTGATAAATTTTGCCATGGGGGTATCATCAAATCCACACACTGAAATATCAGATGGTATTTTAAATCCTTCCTCACGGATCGCTTTAATTGCACCAATTGCCATTGAATCATTGAAAGCAAAAATCGCAGTTGGGACACTCTTACGTTTGAATATTTCCTTGACCGATTCATATCCGGACATCTGCGTAAAGTTTCCCTCAAACTCTAACGATTTATTCGGAACCAAACCTCTCTCAGTAAATGCAGTTCGATATCCTCGTAAACGTTCTTGAGACTCAATATTAGTCGGACCTCCCGTAATCACTGCAATTCTTTTATGACCTTGATCGATTAAATAATTGGTCATCTCTTTCGCACCTCCAAACCCATCAGTCATGATCGTATCAAAGTGAGGGTTACTCGTTCTGCAATTCAATAAAACAACGGGTAGACTTTTGGGAAGGTTTGCGAGAAGAATTTCAGAATCAACACGCGGAGACATAATAATAAGTGCATCAACGCGTCCTCTCATAAACCGTAATGCTGCCTCAATTTCCTTTGGATCATTATGCGAACTCGAAACAATTAAATGATATCCTTGAGACTGCACAGCATTGTCAGCACCACGAATAATTTCAGAAAAAAACTCACCATGCAAATCAGGCAAAAGTAAGCCGATCGCTTCTGTTCTTTTCATGATAAGCCCACGTGCAGAAGGATTTGGCACATATTGCAGCTTTTCCACAACAGCCATCACTATTTCACGTGTCTCAGCTTTAACTTTGTCGCTTCCATTAATAACCCTTGAAACAGTAGCAATCGAGACTCCGGCTTTTTTTGCTACATCAATAATATTGAAATGCATACTAACTCCGGATGGCAAGTAATTTTAATGAATTGCAAATGTAAACCTTTACATTTTTTAATCTTCTATATCCCCAAATCTCTGATCTGCTCAGAAAATAATGTAAACGTTTACATTGATGTTTGCATAATAACTGTTTTTCCTTATAGAGTCAAGGTTAATTTTTATCTCAACGACAATTGGAAAAAATGACGGAAGATTAACGCCCGCTGTTTGCTGTTCCAACCTCACAATATGGTCGAACCTACTTAGCTTTCACAGAAAAAATTTTAATTTTATAACCTCGACAAAGTTGAAATTCAAACTACCCTAAAAATATCAACCGATGGATGTAATCTTGCAAAGATTTCATAGTTTTCACCAAGAACTACTTAATGAACGCAATTTTTTTCATTTTTACTTTTTCTCCACTTTGTAACTTTGCAAAATATATTCCACTGGAAAGTTTTGATGCATCAAACGTTACTGAATAATATCCTGCTATTTTCATTTCGTTCACCAAGATTGCCACTTCTCGACCAAGTCCATCATACACTTTCAATGATACATGATTGCTCACGGGTATTTGAAAACTAAAAACTGTGGAAGGATTGAACGGATTAGGATAATTTTGTTCAAGCACCAATAATGTCGGTACTGATTTTTTTTCTGAAACTCCTGTGGTAGTTGACACCTTCACTTGAATAGAATTTAAACTGAATAACCAATTCAATTTATCTGTATCCGAATCAATCTCGATTCGCAAAATTTGTTTCCCGGCTTTTAACGGAACATTCGCGATCGTGATCGGTATCCAATTCTGCCATCCACCGGTGTTCAGTACCAATTTCTTCCCGCTAATATCAATATTGTTGATCAGAACATGAAAATTTCCGAAACCCGGGACAGAAGCAACAAAAGGAATAACATCATAATTCCCATCGCTTGGAACTTGAATAGTGTATTCAAGCCACTCTCCGGCTGTCATCCAGTACACATCAAACCCCTGATCATTCGACGGTTCAAGGTCAACCCCTTCAGTTGGTCGATACGCTAGTCCCACATTTTTTATATCATTGTCGTGATACGCAACTCCTTCACCGCCGTTATCATAATTTTCGGCCTGAATGAGAGCTGGAACCATGACTGGTGTTCCTGTATAGGGAGTTCCATTTCCAAGAACAGTAATTAGGATGCTGTCCTTTGTCGAAAAAAGAAGTTGGTTTGTCACCGTTACTATGACGGTGTATGTTCCTGGATCGGTAAATAGATGTACCGTATCGGCTGAAGAGGATATTTTTCCATCACCAAAATTCCAAGAATAGGAAAGCGGTGAACCATTCCGATCAAAACTTTTACTTCCTGTAAAACTGATCTTCAACGGCATTTTACCGCGAGTCTTGTCGGCGATCAATAAAGCAACCGGGGCACTGTTGTTCACGATAGATGTACTGACCGAACGCATCAATCTGGCGGGAACATTCATTGAATAGCCATCCGAAAAATGAACACGAACAGAATCGGAAGATGGATTGTATGCAACGTACGTTTTTTCTCCCGCGGTATTTTTAAAAACAGAAAATGTTGGAACATCGGCTGTAACTGAAATATCAGTCTTTCCCATTTTCTTTAGATTGCATAACCAATGATATGTGTGCGCTTTAGTTTCACCATCGAACGGAACGTACGTTGGATTTGCATAATACAATGACAACGCAGTACTTGGATCAGTCAAAGACAAATATTGCCAAATAATATCCGGCCACGCTGTCGGCGGACCGCTCAATTCTTTCACGATCTCATCGTAATTCGCTTTTACATAATCGGGATGTCTTCCAAGATATAACGATCCGCCGGTGAATGGAAGCATATTGATCCCATGAATAAACTCCGGATTTGCGCCAAACCATGTGGAGTGCACTCCTTTTCCTCCCCACACCATTCCTAATGCTTTGTATGAATACGCAAGCGGAAAAACCGCATCGTCAACATCAAACCAGTATTGTTCGATAGCAGTTCGTTCAGTTGTGTAAAGATAAATTCCCAAATCTCGAACATCATTCTGATGAGTTGCGGCTCC
>JANXZD010000156.1 GCA_025355705.1 Bacteroidota bacterium
TGCAGAAATAACGAATGGGAAAAATATAAATAAAAAATAAATCCGCATCATAGTTCGAACGGGCGTTCGATATCCATTTCATAGATCTGTGATGTATTGACGTAAATTATGTTGGTGCTCTTGGATGGCAGAGTGATGAGCCAATCCCCACTTGGCATTACGTATTACAGTACCGAACAATTTCCGCAAACGCAACTGGAAGAATTTTTCCCGAAAGGCTCAGCCGAAGTATGCAGTATTTTGTTCAGCCATCTGTCGTTATTAATGGCAACCGGTCTATTTGTAATAGTCAAATAACGCTAAAAGGTATGTTCCTGCACCGAAACCGACCATAGGAATCGCACCTTCATAGGTTGCGTGTTCATATCCATATAATTCAGGGATCAGATTATAATTGTACGTTGATTGCGCCGTGATCCAATCAAGGAGATGCTTTGCTTTCGCTTTTTCACCGTACCGCATGTATGCAGTTGCAACTCGTGTGTCAAGGAATATCCATTCTTGACTTTCATACCAATCCGGACTCAACGTGCGAATGTATCCCCGCATTGGATCCGGAACGCGAAGCATCTTTTCGTATGCTTTCATGTGAGATGAGAACAATTGTGCATCGGTGATCGCTCCCGACGCAAACACTTCGAACGATCCGCCGTCATAATATTCTTTATTAGTTTTATTAACATTCGTTCGACCCATTACCGCTCCATCGTCATCAACAAGGTTTTCGCGGATTCCTTTTCGTAATCGTTCTGCACCGGCAAAATATTTTTCAAATGGAATATTCATCGATCTGCACAGTTCTGCAAATTGTTGAAGTCCTACTGCGCATACCGCTGTTGTGTAAGAATATTGTTCTCCGGGTAAATGGCGTTCCCATGGACCTGATTCACGACGGATCAAATTATTTTCTACGATTGAATGAAGGATCGGTTTTGCTATTTTTTCGGATACCATAGACAAATATTTTTGAAAGAATATGGTATCATTACTTTGTGCAACGTATTGTGAAAATGCGGATAAGAACAATCCAAATCCATCGATCTCAATATTCGGTCCATCTGAGTTAAAATCAGATTCTTCTTTTCCGGTGCCGAAATATCTGCACACGGAGATCTGATAATCTGTTTCTATTCCATGATCTTTTCCATCGGTGTGAATATAGGTTTTGTAATGATTCGATTCTGCATTGAGCATGAATTCCAAACCTTTTTTTGCCTCGTCAAACAACCCAAGGCGCGCCAAGGTCATGATCGAATATGAACCGTCGCGAACCCATGCAATATTCCAAACTCCCGGGGGTAATGAGGCTAGGATTTGTCCTTGTGCAAGAGGAAATACTTCTTTTTCTCCAACCTGCGACATTTTCAATACTGCGATCGATTGTTCGACGACATTCCGTTCTTGTGGTGTAAGATTCTTTGGGATTCGTGCTTTTGAAAATATCTTTTTCATGAATTGCACTTCATCGTCAACCAATGAGGTTTTCGACGAACGAATTCTTTGTGTTGCGTTCTCTATTATGCTTGAATTATTGTGCAGTGAATCATTGAATGAGAAGAGAAAATACTTTTCGTTTTTTCTAGCAGCTTCAGAATGTAATAATTCACACGCACCGGAATTCGATTCGAACATGACAGCAGAAATATCGTTATCGTTCCCCTGCACAACAGCGTAGAATATTTTCTCTTGGGTTGAGAACGGTGCGAAATAAAAGATTGAAAATCGGTTGTATCGAGCACGAATGATATGCGTATTGGCTTCGTAACAAACTGATATTGGTTTGATAGAGACAATCGGTCGGATTCCGGATGCAAACGCGCGAACAGAATGAGACGAATCGTATGCTTGAAAGATATGCGGTAACACCGATTCGATCCTATTTGTCTTGTCGTCGTAAACGGCGGCGATCAATCCGTTGGATGTAGTGAGTTTTGTGTACGATTTTTTTGGTGCCGGACCAAGATACATTTCATTGATAAAAGCCTGTTTTGTATAAAGCCCAATCAATCCGCCGATGATCCCGCCGGGTGCGCCGCCATCATAGACTCGAACAGCGAGAGTATTATTTTCTTTTAGGAGACCCTTTGGAATCTTATATGTCCGTTGCAAATTCCAAGCCGATTCGTTGACGGGAGGAAATTTTCCCGTTGAACCGATCAATACTCCGTTCAGAAATGTCTCGTCAATATCATCGACCTTTCCTAACAGCAGATACAGTTCTTTTTTCAAATCATTTTTTGAAACGGTGAATTTTACTCTATACCAAGCATACCCGTCATAGTTTGGAAATCCCTGTGTTTCCCATTGAGCAGGAACAGAAACGGTTCTCCAATGATTGTCGTTATAATTTGATTGTTTGAATTGAACACTGTCTCCGGTCATTAATTTCCATGAAACAGGAAGTTCAACGGTTTGGGAACGCATCGATGCAACAAGAATGAGAGCAAGAAAAAATATTTTTGTTTTCATAAAAAAAGATATAAAGCTTGCTGAACTTTTTATAGCTGCAGGAAAAAATTATTTATAGTTGAGAAAAACTGATTCGGTTCATCCAACCACGGAAAATGTCCCGAATGTTCCATCATTACCAATTGCGAGCCGGAGATCTTTTCTGCCATTAATTCACTCCATGAAGATGAAACGTGAACATCGTGTTTTCCACCGATGATGAGCGAAGGAACGAAGATCTCATGCAATCGTTCCGTTACATTGTACCGATTCAATTCATTCATCACAAAATATTGATTGCGTTGTGCATTGAACTCTGCATCAGCAAAGATATCATCGATAAGTTTTTTTGCTTTTTGGGTTTGCACATCAAATTGATAGATAGCCCGGTTGAAAGCTTTCACCCGTTCCGCTGCGGGAAGTGAACGGATCTCTTTTGTAATACGTTCGAATTCCGGATACAGTGGATGGGAAGGGTCACGAAATGTTCCTTTGTGAAATTTTCCTGTTGGCGCAGAACAAACAACGATTAATTTTTTTACATATGCTTGATAAGCAAGCGTATATTCCAATGCAGTCCAACCACCGGCGGATTGTCCCATCACATTCCATTGTTCGATACCGAGATGAATTCGAAGTTGTTCGATATCTTCAACAAGAACGGGAACTCCAAATTCATCTTTATTCGTTACATCATCGGACATTCCTGTTCCGCGCGGATCAAGCCTGATCAGAGTAAAATATTTTGCAAGTTCATCCAATGTTTCCCAACGATGTCCGTCAACGCCCCACGAAACAGGACAAATGAGAAGAGGTACGCCTGTTCCAAAGATCGAATAACCTATGTGTGTTGCATCGACTGAAAGTGTGAAAGAGCCATTGTTCATGATAGAATATAATGAACATTGATGAATTATAAATAAAGAAATATGATTACATTACAACATAAAGAAAAGGAGTCTATCATGAATATTTCTATTGTAACAATTCTTCCGATGATATTTTTTGCAGGCTGTTCGATTTTTTCCCCAACCAATTATCCCGCACTCGAAACTGTACCGATGGTTGATGTGAAACGATACGTTGGGAAATGGCATGAGATTGCTTCGTTACCATTTTCACGGCAAGAAGGATGTTCTTGCACAACTGCTGAGTATGAGATTCTGGAAGATGGTCTTCTTACAGTGACAAACACCTGCAAAAAAGAGGGGAAGATCGAACAAGTTACCGGAAAAGCATTTGTTGTTGAAGGGACGAATAATGCGAAATTGAAAGTGCAGTTCTTCTGGCCTTTTAGAGGGGATTATTGGGTGATTGACCTTGCGGATGATTATTCTTACGCGGTTGTAGGTGTGCCAAGCCGAAAATATTGCTGGATACTATCGCGCACGACAACAATGAGTGATGAAACATATTCCGGAATCTTGGAACGGGTCAAATCCAAAGGATTTGATATCACAAAATTCCAAAAGACTGTGCACGATTGTCAATAATCAAATGTGATCTCAGATCATTAAAGAGACTCAAAGAAGGCTGCGTTACTTCTTAAAGTAATCTAATGATTGTTTTCTTGCTTAGAGGTGCTCCCGAAGCTACATTTGTAGTAGAAATAAGGACAGAAAAGATAGCAACGAGGTTAATATGGGCACATCAAAAATAGTAATGCTTTCCGGAGTTTACCTGATATTGGGTATGTATACGGTTAGTTTTACAGCTGCCGATAGAAACAATAGTTCAATTTCCGAATCGGTAGCAAACTCAATTCAAGCAGAACAAATTGCACGCACCGGAATATCCTTAGCAATGACGAAAATGGGCGGAACATACTCATCATCCACCTATTCATATACAAATCAAAATGCATCAGTAATGAACGGAACGGTTGTCTATTCAGCCTCGCAAACAGGTTTACCATCATCACAATCACAAGTAACATCAACGGGAACATTCTCAGGAAAAACAGTCACGATTAAAGCGGTATTCAGTTACGACCGCAATCGCTGGAGAGTTATCCGAATGTATGTTCCTCCGACAGCATAAGTAACACTTCAGTCATTTCAATTTGCTTCCATTAAAACTTCGCCGTTAATCCTACAATTGGCATAATACCAAAATCATATTTTGGATTCATTGTAATAGTACCATTTGCTTCTGCTTTGTATGAATAGGACATAATGTTGTCGCGGTTGTACACATTCCATAGATCTAAGTAAGCAGTAAGTGCCCATCCGGCAAGAATAAATTGTTTATCAACTCTGATGTCGATCTTATGATAATCAGGATAGCGCGCAGAATTTACTGCACCATCTATTAGGTAGAACACGCCCCCTTTTTTAACTACACCGACAACCGGTGTGTACGGATTCCCTGATGCGAATTGAAACTTCGCCCCGATCTGCCAGCCTTCGCCAATTTCCATTCCGGCAAGAAGATTGATGATGTGGGGACGATCGTATTCAAAATAATATTCGGGAAGTGAAACATTGTCTTGCCTTTTTGAAATGGAATATGAATACGATGCGCTTCCGACAAATCCGTTAGAGAATTTTTTCTGTAATGACAATTCAACTCCGCGTGCATAGCCGGTGCCGGTGTTGAGAAGGAGATTTGAACTATCCGGATCGACAACAACATTGTTCAATTCTTTGTGATATGCTTCAACGGTTATTCGCGTGTCATCCGCAAGACGGTGTTCAATTCCCACAACAAAATGGATCGCATTGCTGTACCGCAGACCGAGATTGCGCGGATCGGGTGAGATCTGATAACTTGCAGGCGACTGAATATATTTTCCCCATGCAAAATTAAGCGAAGTTGATTCTAAAAATCTATAGGAGATTGCGACACGCGGACTGATGTTTCCCGCATTGATCATTGCAAAGTGATCGTATCGCAATCCGGTCGAAATTGTAACTGGTTCAATAATGCGATACGAAGCTTGAAGATACAATGCTGTTTTGCTTGTGATGTTGGGTTGAAAAGAAATTATTGTTGCAGGAATGATCGTTCCTGTGCGCGTGGTGTCTTCCGGTGTCCACGAATTGTTTTTTGAATCGATCGTTTTTCCCATAGCGCCGATCTTCACATCGAGCGATGGAGAGAATTGATACGTTAATTCCGTTTTTACGGTGACCTCATTTTCCAGAATCTCCTCTCCCCGCAGTGTATGATTTGTCTGCGTTCCTTGATTGGTCGTCCATCCATTTCCGGTGCGGGAAAGTGTTGTCAATAAAAATGCCCGTTCCGAAAGAAGCGAACGCCAGTTCAATCCGAATGCCGAGCCGTAATCATCACGGACCATATAATCATATTTGCTGATTGCGGAGGATTCTTTTGTCGTTCCAAGTTTATCGATCTGGTCAATATAATAGAATCCAACGAGACTTAACCGATTGTTTGCATCTAGATCGTACGTAATTTTTCCGACGGCATCATAATAACGCGGTGCGGCAGGTTTACCCATAAGAGAAGTGAGTACGTCTAAAAATCCACGTCTTACAGAAAAGATCATCGAGCTATTTTCGATCAGCGGTCCATCGACCATCACTCCGAATCCGGCAATATTAAGATTCACATCACTATTATAGAGTTCTTTATTTCCATCCTGAAGTTTCATATCAAAGACAGAAGACATTTTATCCCCGTATTTTGCGGGAAAACCTCCTGTAAGGAAATCCACTTTTTCGAGCAATGCGGGATTGACGATGCTGATGATTCCCATCGATTCCCCGGTGCGTGCAAAATGGATCGGATTATAGATCTCTATATTATCCAACAGCGTAAGGTTTTCATCCGGACTTCCGCCGCGGACGATCAACTGAGCACTTTTTCCGCCGGCAGTTGCAACCCCGGGCATAGACTGCATCACGCGAAAAATATCTTCCGCAGAACCGGGTGAACGGCGAATTTCTTCCGGCGATAATGTTCGCATACTAACGACATTTTCCGCAGGCCGTGCAAAATAATCGCTTTGAACACTCACTTCATTCATTTCAATGGTTGAAGTATTCAGCTCGAACGATATTTTTTTGTTTCGCAGCGGACTGACCACGACATCGGGATTTGTAGAACTTTCGTACCCGATGATGGATGCTTTAACGCCATATTTTCCCGGAGCAACATTTTTGATGACATAATATCCTTTATCATCGCAGGCGGTACCAAACGATGTTCCTGGAATAGTCACATTTGCCCCCGGCAGCGGTTGTTTTGTTATCGCATCGCGCACTTCGCCGGATATTGAGCCATTATTATCTTGTGAAAAAACGATAATTTGAGCAAGAAGGAAAAAAAGAGAGAAAAGTCGTTTCATTATTGTGCCTTGTTTAGAAAATGAATGTGGTATTGCGATGTTGATAAGATGCGATGAAACAATAAAGGGTTCCGAGAGTGAGAAATAGAATGTTGAACAAAGACAATTTGCTCTTGAATGGATCGTAACCAATGATTTTGTTGAAGAAAAAAATAGTACATTCACTCATATAGAACAGCACATTGATCTCTTAGTGAGGTATATATGAATAGAAAAGTTATTCTTTCAAATTTCATGTATGTATTTATCCTACTACAATTTCCATCATATGTTTTTTCTCAATGGACAAGGCTGTATCCAACACTTGGTCGCGATAATATTACTGACATTATCTATTTAAATCAGAACAAAATTGTTATCGGTACGAGTGGTGGTAATATTTATTCTTCCATCAACAAAGGTAATTCGTGGAAGCTAAAATATTCGTTGAGCAGAGACAATATCAATCAGATTGCATTTCTTGACTCAATGAATGGATTTGCATTTGCTCCCTATAATTTTATCGGCGACCAGACGACATTGATTAGCACGAGCAATGGCGGTGAATATTGGAATATTGTTGGTGCGGGTAACATCAATACCGCATCTATGATATTTCCTCTTTCCATGAATGAATTGCTCGTGGCAAAATCGCCCGATGGAATTCTAAAATCATCCGGGTCGTTGACAACATTTCAAACTGTCTATAAAATGCCGCAATATTTTAATACAGATATATTTGCACCGTACGGTTCTATTACTGAAATACATCATGGTGGCAAGAATACGTTATATGCTCTTGGAAACTCTTCTGCTGCCTACAAAAACAGGATAATAAACGATTCAGTGACATACATTCTTAAAAGTATAAATAATGGTTCTGCTTGGGATACACTTTGGGCAGGATCAAAATTAAGCCACACCACATTTTTGTTTAAAGATAGTTTGAACGGTTGGCTTGGCGGCGAGTATCACAGCGTATTACGAACAAGTAACGGAGGGATAAGTTGGCAGCAACAATACTTTGATTCGTTGAGACCATACGTTGGCAAAATTGTTGCCATTGCTTCTCCGGCATATAAGGTTGTCATTGCTGTTACCTATGATGGTTTTCTTCTTCGATCAACAGATGGCGGTGTGAATTGGAAATCTTCACGCCCGATGGATAATTTTAATAATAATTTTAACTTCACAAAAATTGCATTTTTAGATTCTACATTTGGTATAGCATCAGGAAGCAGAGGAATTCTGTTACAGACAACAGATGTAGGTCTTACATGGACCCGAATAGACTCTTTATATGACGGCTGGGTTAATAAAATACAGTTTGTTTCCTCTAACATTGGATGGATCATTTCAAGCGGAAAGCTATTTAAATCTATCAATGGCGGTGTTGATTGGAATTTACAATTATCAATTGATTCCAACTATGGAGTGAAAGATATCTGCATGATCGACTCCTTATTGGGTTGGGCAACAACAATATCAAAATTATTAAAAACTACAAATGGCGGATCGACATGGACAGAACAACCGCAGGTAGTGAAAAACAATGATTTTGGAGACATGCATATCATTTTTTATAATTCTCAAGTTGGAGTGCTCTTCGAAGTTCGTGAGAGGATACCACAAAGTCAGTTTTCTGTTTACAATTATGTTACGACGAATGGCGGTGCCACTTGGGGCGAATATAAATTGAACAAAGAATTTATTTCATCTTTTACCAAAACTATTTTTACCGAATCATCCAATGGATATTTTCTGGCTCAAGGAGATCTATGGCAAACAAAGGACACCGCGAAAACTTGGAGTATCATTTATCAGCAGACACCCGGTGCACAGGGATATTCGTTTGATTTTATAGATTCATTACGGGGTTGGATGCATTTTTGGGCTGGCAATATTGGGAAAACAACGGATGGAGGAAAAACGTGGAAATTATCTCCCATTCCTTATATGAATCAAGTGTTGGATATAAAATTTGTTGACAAAAATCATGGTATTGCAATTGGATATGAAGGGTCAATATTTGCAACAAGTGATGGTGGTGAAACATGGTTCAACGAACAATCATATACAAATCTTCCCTATACAACTATTAGTATGATTATGTCAGGTACCGCAGCTGAGTATTGGATTGCTGGAGACGGATGGAATATTCTTCATAAAAAAGTTATTCTTGTCAATGTAAAATCTGAAGAAACAGGGATCGCTCAGTCATTTTCTCTTTCTCAAAATTTTCCTAATCCCTTCAACCCCACAACAACAATTAGCTATCAGCTTCCGGCGAACAACTTTACAACATTAAAAGTGTACGATGTGTTGGGGAGAGAAGCCGCAGTATTGGTAAATGAAATGAAGAATGCAGGAATATATTCTATGCAATGGAATGCATCGCAATTTGCGAGCGGAGTCTATTTTGCGAAGATGACGGCTGGGAGTTTCTCGTCAACGAAGAAACTGTTGCTGATGAAATGAGTAATCGAAGTAAAATTTAAAATATTAGAATCATGAAAAAATATTGGTTGTTTAGTTTTTTGATTTTCCAATCATCATTGGTATTCAATATTGTTCAAGCCCAATGGCAGCCCACAAATGGACCTTGTGGCGGATTTATACAAACATTGGCTGTTCATGGAACTAATTTGTATGCTGGAACCAATACAGGTGGAATCTTCTATTCATCTGATAATGGAATTATGTGGCAGGTTATAGAAGGAATTCCAAATACTAATATAACTTCATTGATGATATTCAATGAAGACGTTTTTGCCGGAACGTATGGAAGTGGAATTTATCGTAGCTCTGATAACGGGAAAACGTGGTTTCACACAAATAATGGCAACTATAAATCCCCAGTATTTTCCATGGTGTCGGCAGAAAAATATTTGTACGCTTCTACGATGGATAACGGTGTGTACGTATCAAGTGATGGTGGAGTAAATTGGGAAGCATACAACATTGGTTTAAGCAGCAAGTATGTAAATTCTCTTTCCGTGAGATCGAACAAAGTTTTCGCAGGAACATCAAATGGAGTTTTTTTGTCCATTGACAGCGGAAAAACATGGTCTTCAGTGGGTTTAAGTAATAGATCTATTCAGTCACTGGCTACAGATAAAGAGAATATATATGTCGGTTCTAATGGTGCAATATTTATTTCATCTAACGATGGAGTCGATTGGCAACGGATAGATAACGGAATTACAGAAAGAAATATTAGCTCGTTTTCAATTCAAGATAGTTTGATAATTGTCGGAACGACGGGCGACGGAGTTTTTATTTCATCGAACAAAGGAATCACATGGGAAAAACGAAGTTCTAGTTTAAATAACGAAACCATAAGGACATTAGTCAATAGCAATGGATCCTTGTTTGTTGGAACCTGGGGTGGAGGTGTAAATATTTCAAGTGATAATGGTTTACATTGGATTCCAATCAATAAGGGATTAACAAACCTTGGTATTGGTGATTTAGTATTTATAAATAATACTATCTGGGCAGGTACGTGGGGGAATGGTGTATATACGTCGGATGATGATGGAGAAACGTGGAATAAACGTGATTCTGGAATAACAAGTCCTTATACCCGCTCAATTACAAATTTCGGTGACAATATATTTGTAGGAACAACAACCGGACTTTTTCGATCGGATAATTCCGGACAATCTTGGATAGAATCTGATTCCAGTTTAACAAGTAAATATATTATTTCAATGATTATCAATGGGACAAATTTGTTTGCAAGCACAACGCAAGGAGTATTTCTTTCAACAAACAATGGAAAGTATTGGGTGAACGCTGATTCTGGATTGTATAAGAAAGGTATTAATTCTTTTACCGTAAAAAACACAGTAGTGTTTGCAGCAACGTATAGTGGCGGTGTTTTTCGCTTTTCAAATGCCGAACATATTTGGTATCCTATCAATTCAGGATTAACAACAGACTATATTTTTGATATCGATGTTTGCGAAGGTAACATTATTGCTGGCACATATGGAAAAGGTGTATTTATATCAAAAGATGATGGGAATATATGGAATCCGATAAATAACGGAATAACAGATATGACCGTATTTTCCATATTGCCATATAAAAAAAATATATTTGCTGCAACAAGGGATGGAGGGATATTTCTTTCCTCAAATCTTGGTGAATCCTGGCTATCGGTTAACGATGGTTTAATAAAACAGACCACAATTTCATTATCGATTAACAATGGATTCATTTATACATACATTGATAACAGAGGATTGTGGAAGAGACCGCTTTCTGAAATGGTTACACCTGTTGATAAAAATGATAATCAATACGAGCTTCAGTTTAATTTAACCCAGAATTATCCCAACCCCTTCAACCCCACAACAACAATTAGTTATCAGCTTCCGTCAAACAGCTTCATAACATTAAAAATATATGATGTGTTGGGGAGAGAAGCAGCAGTATTGGTAAATGAAATGAAAAATGCGGGAACATATTCTTTGCAATGGAACGCTTCTCAGTTTGCGAGCGGTATATATTTTGTAAAAATGTCTGCCGGAAATTTTGCTGCAACTAAAAAATTAATGTTGATGAAGTAGTAGATTGTGATTCTCCGTGATGTAATTATATCTGCCATTGCAAACAATCAAGTTTAATTCTATTATATCACTGATCCTGTTAACCCGATGTTATTGTCTGTAATTCAATAATCTAATCAAGACATTTTTACTCTTTTTGAATTTGCAAAAAATACTCTTTTATGGAGGTTAATGTTCATTTTTTCATCATAGATTAAACACTTCGACCATACTTTTTCCTGTCAAATTCTTCATTTTTTCATATAATAAGAAACAAATTTTTTACTTCTTGATTTTGCAAATTTTTGCCATCGAAAGTTCTTCTTTTCCTCTGTAAACCTCATAAAACCTCTGTGGCACCATTGTTGAAGGATATATCCTCAATAATATTATAAATATGGAGGAATGTATGATTTCCGGAACGGTTATCATCGCCACAGAAATTTGTAAAGGATGCGAACTTTGTATCGCATCGTGTCCGCAAGAAAGTCTAGGTCTCTCTACTTCGATCAACCGCAACGGTTATCGGTATGCAACGCTGCTCCGAAATAATTGCACGGGTTGTGTCAACTGTGCTCTTGTTTGTCCGGATTCTGCAATCACAGTGTATCGTGAAATAAAATCCGCAAAGCGTCAATCACAGTCTGCGCAAACAGCACAACCTGCTGCTGCAACGCAGGCAGCATAATAAATTAGGGAGAGAATATGTCAATAATTCAGCATGACGAAAATCCGAAGTTGATGAAAGGAAATGAAGCACTTGCGGAAGCATCGCTTCGTGCCGGGCTTCAAGCATACTTTGGATATCCGATTACACCACAATCAGAAATTTTAGAATATCTAACAGAACAAGCTCCGAAGCATAAAGATGTTGTTATTCTGCAAGCCGAAAGCGAAATCGCATCCATTAATATGGTGTATGGCGCGGCAGGAGCCGGTGCACGAACA
>JANXZD010000174.1 GCA_025355705.1 Bacteroidota bacterium
CATCCATACATCTATTCACTCGGCATGGTGTTGAACAACAGAAAGTTTGGATTTGCAAGGCCGTTGGACGAGATCGAGAGTCTTTCTGTTCCATCGATGGTAAATGAGTTTCTATGGTGGTGGTACAATGACAAGTGGGAACCGACCGTTCTCACAAAAATGATCGTTGAGCGATGGATGGGAAAAGAGTACACGAAAGAAGATGTCATTGCTCATCAATCATTTCTTGCGCAAGAATTGATCGAACTGTTCCGTCGTTTACGGATCAAAGCTATTCAGCCATTCGTGTATATCAGCAATAACGATGGACCGACTGCACATTGGTTCCTTGGTGATATCAAAGATTTGCAGCCCAAACCGTTGATGCGAGCGATCAAAAATGCATTCTCACCATTTGGTGTGAGCATTGAATTGTGGGACAGGCATTTTTTCTCTGCAGAAAAAAGATTCATCCGTTTTTTCATCTTCAATGATTCTAGTGAAACACGGCGAGGGAAATTGCACATTGGTTTTAGAACTTCCGATGGGAATTGGATCCCAATTGATGAAATATCTGTTGAAGTTCAGCCAATGAGCGATGTGGTTGAAAAAAGAGAAATCACGTTCCCGAATACAATTGGTCAATACACGATTGCAGCAGAATTGCATGAGAATTTATCCGTTGTCTCGATCAGTTCAAAGATCGTTCATGTGTTCCAAAAACCTGGGGCTTCGATCGTAACGCGAAAAATTGTTCTCCTTGATCCTTCAAAAGAAATTGAGAATTTCCTGATCGAAAATGGGATCCAATTCTCGGATTTTAGTGATGGAAATATCGAGAGTAATTCAGTTATTATCATTACCGGAAATGTTCTTGGAAGTCAACCGTATGTTCAACAAAAGGAAAAAATCACTGACTTCATAAAGAACGGCGGAAGGCTTTTCGTAATAGAACCAGAATATCGTGTCGTCGGCAGTTTGAATCAATCAATTGTTGATGGAATCGATCTGAAAATTTCGCAGCGCACAGATGGTGACAAAGGGGGGTATGATTCGTATGTCTTTGCTGAAGACCAATCGCATCCTCTATGGAAGAATATTCATGAAGAGCATTTGAAATTTTTTAATGGAGCGTACGGCGGTGAAATAGTTTCGCAATATGATGTTGATTTCTCAATTCCATCAAAACGCCTCGCCAGCTGCGGATTGGATCTTAATGTTGTTGCGGTTTCTGAAGTTGAATGTGGGAAAGGGAAAATCGTTCTCTTTAGACTGCAATTAAGGGGCAGACTGAATGAAACGTCAACCTCTGGTTCATTATATACTCGAAGAGTTGATCCCGTTGCGCAACAACTGCTGAATAATATTCTGGAATATTCTTCATAAAATATCGGTCATTATGAAAAATGTATTTATCGCTCTAATTCTTATGACAACAATCGGTTGTACATCATCGAACGAATGGATCATCACTGTAGGACAGCATCCTCAGCATTTTGAGAAACAAATTGTTAAAAATGTCGAATATGATCTTCTTGTCTATACTCCAAAATCCTTTCCTGAAGAGAAGAAATTATGGCCGCTCATAATTTTTCTTCATGGTACCGGTGAACGCGGCAGTGACCCGAACAAGGTAAAAGTGCACAGTTTACCCAAATTGATCGATACAAATGATTCTTTTCCATTTATTGTCGTATCGCCCCAATGTAAAGAAGGTCAACGATGGGAAGCGGAAGCATTGAATGCAATGCTTGATGATGTTTTAATGAAATTGCCGGTTGATACAAATAGGATCTATCTTACCGGACTGAGTATGGGTGGGTTCGGTGTCTGGACTTTTGCGATTGCACATCCGGAACGATTTGCAGCGATTGCGCCGGTGTGTGGTTGGGGACATTTGCAGGATGTAGAAAAATTGAAAGACAAACCGATATGGGTTTTTCATGGCACGAAAGATAATGTCGTGCCCATTTCGGAAAGCGAGAATATGGTTCAATTCCTGAAAAAATTTGGCAACGCAAAAGTTAAATTCACTATATATCCTGAAGCCAATCACAATGCATGGGACGCTACATATGCAAATCCGGAATTGTATGATTGGTTTTTACAACAAACAAAACAGTAAGAGACAATGAAGAACGTTCCCTGTACACTACTTTATTTCCTGTTTATCTCATGCAGTGTTCTTGCTGCACAATCCTCAGCACCATTGCTTTCACCGCAAACAGAAATGAAAATCGACTCGATCATTAAACTAATGACGCTGGAAGAAAAATTAGGTCAATTGAATCAGATCGGCGGGACATGGTATGATGACAAAACCGAACGACTGAACGAAGAACAGACTACATTATTGCGAGAAGGGAAAATTGGTTCGTTTCTTGGCATCATGGGGGCCGAAGAAACAGGAAGGATTCAACGAATTGCTGTTGAACA
>JANXZD010000510.1 GCA_025355705.1 Bacteroidota bacterium
CATTTGCGCAACATACAATTCCGTTTGCTTCTTCCGGTAACCGAATAGAACTTTCGGTAGCAAATGCATCAACAGCGGCTTTATATAGTGCGGAGATAATCGCTGAGAATGTTCCGTCATGGATAAAATTTGCAACGACCAAAGAAATGGTAACTCAACTTTCGTCGAATGAAAGTAAAACAGCCGCATTTACATTTTCAGTCGATAAATCTGCACCGATCAATAAATCGCACACGCTGAAATTTACCATTTCATCTCCAACGGGCGAGAAGTGGACGAAAGAAATAGCGATACAAGTTTCTGCTCCTGAAAAGTTTGAGCTATTCCAAAATTATCCTAATCCGTTTAATCCTTCTACAACAATAGAATATACAATGCCGATATCAGGGAATGTTGTATTAAAAGTATATGATGCAATTGGAAGAGAAGTGGTAACACTGTTTGAAGGAGTGAAAGAAGCAGGATTTCACCAGCACGTATGGAATGCATCTACCGTTGCGACTGGGATGTACATTTATCAACTCGCTTATAAAAATCAAAAAGGTGACCTTGAATTTTACAGAAAGAAAATATTGTTGACGAAGTAGTTCTCAAAAAAAAGATCCCGCATATTTTGCGGGACTGCTATCCAAATAGTAATGGCATTTATTTTTCTATTCTTTTCAATTCTATCGAAAACGTGCTTCCCATTGGCGGCGTACTTTTCACGAATACTGTTCCATGATGCGCTTCTACGATCTCTTTGACAATTGCAAGACCAAGACCCGTTGCAATTTCGCCGCCGGTTGGTTTTGCGGAGAGGACATGGAATTTTTTAAATAATTGCTGCTGATCCTCTTCCGAAATTCCCGGTCCTTGATCTTGAACTGTGAATACAACATTTTCTCCGCTGATGCCAACGTTCACAAAGATCCGTGCATGACGCGGAGAATATTTGATGGCATTGTTGATCAGGTTCTCCATCGCTTCCTGCAATTTAACCGAATCGGCATTCACAATGCACAGGTCATGCGATTCAACAGTGAAGGTGAGTTTTTGTTCTTTGCGAAGAGCCTGGATCTGATATCCATCAACAACAATTCCTGCCATCTCGGCGATATTGATCGGCTCAAACTTGAACTGGAATTTTCCGCTTTCGATCGCTGAGATGTTCAAAATTTCGGAGATTAATTTCACAACCCGTTTTGAGTTTTGCTCAACAAGATCAAGATATCCTCTGAAGTGGCGGTCGATATTATCGAATGCTTTGATCTCATGCGCAATACTGTTGATCGTGATGAGTGGTGTTTTCAGATCGTGCGCAACAAAGCTGAGCAATTGTGATTTTGCATTGACGGCTTCTACAAGGTTCTTTGTTCGTTCTTCAACGATCCGTTCAAGTTCGCGTTGACGTTTATTGATCTGTCGAATACGTAAACGATACATCCAGATCGTTCCGATAACGATCAACGCAATAAGGGTGATATAAAAGATCGTTGTCTGATAATAATGTGCCTGCACCACGAATGAAAATGATGCACCGGATTCATTCCACACGCCGTCGCTGTTTCCGGCAATAACTTTGAACGCATATTCACCAGGAGGCAAATGAGTGTAGTATGCAGCGCGTCGAGTGCCGAGATCATCCCATTCTTTATCATATCCTTCAAGTTTCACTTTGAAATGGATTTTTTTTGGTGCGGCAAAACTGATTCCCGTGAACCGGAATTCAAAACGTTCTTTTCCCGGAAGAACAAATGAATCTCTCCAAACCTGATTTTCAATGAGCATTTCTTCAAGAATGACACGGGGGGGATACTGATTCACAACGATCTTCTTTGGATCGATCATAGCAACCCCACCGCTCGTAGGAAACCATAATGTTCCATCATGAGCTTTCCATCCTGCAGGCTGAACTCCGCCGTTGCATTCCATACTTCGCAATCCGTCTTCCTTACTATATGCAACAGAATTGATGGAACGGATCTTTCCCTCGGCAAAGGCAGTAAGCTCGGACTTGTTCACATGGAAAATCCCGCGGTTCGATGTCATCCACATTCTTCCGAAATCATCTTCAAGGATTTGAAAGATCAGATCATCATGTAATCCTTCTTTTACGGAAAAAGTCGTGATTGCTCCATTGGCGATCCGGTTCAAACCGCCCCCGGATGTTCCTGCCCATACAACTCCTTCTTGATCGACATAGATTGTATGAATGAAGTTATTTGATAAGCCTTCTTTCTTGGAAATCGTTTTTTGTTGTCCGTCAGAAATAATTGCTAATCCTTCTCCATCTGTTCCAACAAAAATATTCCCACTCTTATCTTCAGCAATACAACCGATATAGTTGCTGATGAATCCGTTGGCAACGGAATATGTTTTTGTCGAACCCTTATCGATCATATACAATCCTTCACCTGAAGTAGCGACCCAGATCCGATTACGCGAATCGGCAAAGACTTGACTGATGATCAATCCTTTAGTTTTGATGGAAGATTTTACTTGTTCGACTTTTCCGTTGACGATCTTGTTGATACCATTCACGGTACCTATCCAGAGCGTACCGGTATGATCCATCGTTAAAGAATAGATCTCGTTATCAATGATCCCATCATGTTCCGTGAAGTATTTGAGTGGTCGTTTGTCTGCTCCTGATATCTTCACAAGACCCTTATCGGTTCCGATCCACATTGTATGAGTGGGATCTTCATAGATCGTCCAGATGATATTGGAAGGTATTCCTTCTTTTTTCGTGAACGAAGTGAAGATGCCATCTTTCAGTACATTCAATCCGCCGCCGTCGGTTCCTATCCAGATATTTTTTTCAAAATCTATCAACACTGCGCTGACATGTTCGTACGACAGTCCGTCGGCAACGGTAAAGGAAGAAATTTTTCCTTTGGAAAGTCGTGCAACTCCGCCTCTGGTGCCGACCCAGATTGTTCCATCTGTTTCAATTTCTATTTCAAATGCGATATTGTCCGGAAGTCCATCGTTCACTCCATACGTTTCAAATTGTTTTCTATCGATCAAATCCTCCGGTACTTTTTGGATTCCGCGATTTGTTGCCAACCACATTGTGTTATTCAATCCTTTAGTGATCGAATTGACAATCGAAAATAACAGTCCATCATTCATCGTAAAGGAGCGTAATTTTCCATTGTCGTAGATTGAAATTCCTTTCTCAGTTGCAATCCATATCCTTCCCCTGGAATCCTGACAGAAATTTCGGGCTTCATTGTGGAGCAACCCTTTGCTTGTGTCAAACAATTGATGTGAAATGCTGTCGATCCGCATTACACCGCGTCCGCGGATGGCGATCCAAATTCCTCCAGAAGTGTCTTCAAAGATTGACCGAATATAGGAGTTCTCAAGTATCTTTAGATTTTTTGTCTCAATAAACGTATTGTTTTTATAGGTAATTAAACCACCATCGTATGTGCCGATCCACAGTGCTCCTTCGTGATCGGCATACAGCGCAGATATATAATTGTTCTTTATTTGTGGCGTGTTGTGCTTATCAAAGACTGTGAATTGAACGCCGTCGAACCGCGTAAGGCCTTCCTGAGTTCCCATCCACAAATATCCGTCCGGAGTCTGCGCCAGTTTGTTGATGGAATTTTGCGGTAATCCGTCGTCCGTTGTCCAAACTTCATGAGAATATTGCGACAATGATTTCTGAACACCAAATTTTTCTATCTGTGCATAACCGATGGTACCAATGAAGAAGGTAATGACAAAGTACGATATTGAAAGGATTTTTTTCATGTGTAACGAATGTACAATGAATGGAGGGATAACTCAACTGGAAAAAAAATAAGCCATTATTGCTGTACCATCCCTTTGATTTTGCAATAAATAAGACCATTTCACTGACAATCGTAAATAAAATTGGTCGTAAAATATCTATTTTACTCTTCTTTCTTGCGTTTCCAATAGACGTTGGAGTATATTAGTCCGCACCATTAAAAGAATCATCACAACACTAACCTTCTATGAAAAATCTTCTATTATTGTTTCTCTGTTGCATTTCCTTTCTTACCGCAGGAGCAGGTAAGCGTTCAATGAAAGCAGTTCGCACTGCATCTCCACCCGTTATTGACGGTTATGGAAATGATGATGTGTGGAAACAGGCGGATGGTGTCTCAGGGTTTGTTCAGCGTGAACCGGTTGAGGGATCACCCGAATCAGAACGAACCGAATTCAAGATCCTGTATGATGATAAGAATATCTATGTCTATGCTAAAATGTATGAATTGCATCCGGACAGTATCGTTTCACGGCTCGCGCGACGCGACGATATTCCCGAATCGGATTATTTTGGGATTGGATTCGACAGCTATAATGACAAGCAGACAGCGTTCATCTTTATCGTGCTTCCATCGGGAAGTAAATCGGATCTGTTGAATTACAACGACGGGCATGACGAAGATTATTCGTGGGATCCGGTGTGGGAGACCGAAACAAAAATCCTTCCGGACGGATGGAGTGTTGAGATGAAGATCCCATTGTCGCAGATCCGCTTTACGGAAGGAAATGATACATGGGGAATGAATGTTGAAAGAAAAATTTCACGTAAACAAGAAAAGACAAATTGGAATCTGATGAGCAAGAGCGAAGATGGATTTGTTTCGCAATTTGGAACAATGACCGGAATGGCGGACGTGAGACTTCCAAAGCTCTTCGAAGCGCTTCCGTATGTTGTCGGTTCATCAGAACATTATCCTCAAACATCAGCGAGAGAAAAAGTTGAAAAAATACGACCGAGTGCCGGTGTCGATATCAAATACGGCAGGATCCGCTTCCACTTGTGCAAAATCGGGATTGATCGTTGCGTCGACTGTGAAGTTCGACGACACTCCGTATTTGATATCGACACCGGCA
>JANXZD010000189.1 GCA_025355705.1 Bacteroidota bacterium
ATTCCGTTGTCATCTTTATGACTTCATCATCATTTCCTGCAAATGCAGCATACGCCGCTTTTTGAGCGATGGAATTCGGTCCGCTGGTAACCTGGCTTTGGACTTTTTCTGCGGCATCAACAACAGGTTTGGCGGCAGCCATAAATCCAATGCGCCATCCGGTCATTGAATATGCTTTTGAAACACCGTTCACGGTAATGACAAGATCTTTGATCTCTGGAATGGAACCGAGACTGAAATGTTTGGCGTCATCATAAATTACTTTTTCATAGATCTCGTCTGCGATAACAAAAATCCCGGATTTTTCGATCACCTTAGCAATTGCTTGTAATTCTTCCGGAGTATACACTGAACCGGTCGGATTTGACGGTGAACAGAGGATCAACGCTTTCGTTTTCTTAGTGATTGCCTTCTTTAATTGTGCTGCGGAAATTTTAAAATCTGTTTTTTCCGTTGTTTTTAAAATAACCGGAACGCCGTCAACTAATTTCACCATCTCAGGATAACTGACCCAATACGGTGCGGGGATAATTACTTCGTCACCTTTATTACAAATTGCTTGTAGGGCGTTAAAGATAGAATGTTTTGCTCCGTTTGACACAAGAATTTGCGAAGCATCAACTGAAATATTATTGTCGCGTTGTAATTTTTCAACGATCACGGCACGGAGTTCCGGAATTCCGGAGTTGATCGTATACTTTGTAAAATTCTCTTCAATGGCTTTGATAGCAGCATCTTTAATATGACGCGGCGTTGGGAAATCCGGCTCGCCGGCAGTCAATGATACAACATCAATTCCTTCTGACTTCAATTTTTTTGCAAGAGCTGTCAATGCAAGTGTTTGTGATGCTTCAGCTTGAGCAACTTTTTTTGATAACGATTTCACAGTACCAACAATTCCTTTCTAAATTGTATGCAGCAAAGAACTTCGTTCTGCACGGGATGAGTTACAACGACAGTTTTTTCTTCAGTGCACGAAAGACGACAGGGTGAACAAAATCTTTGAACTTGCCGTCCAACCGTGCAATTTCACGAACGATGCTGGAATTCAAATACGTATATTTTTCAGCCGGCATAAGGAACACAGTGTCAATCTTGTTCGATTGTTTTCTGTTCATCAACGCCATTTGAAATTCATATTCGAAATCCGAGATAGCACGCAATCCGCGAATGATCGCGGTTGCATTCTTCTCTGTTGCAAATGAAACAAGCAATCCGTTGAATCGTTCAACAGAAACATTCGAGAAGCGTTTCTGTTTGATGATCGCTTGGATCAGATCTACGCGTTCTTCGCCTGTGAACATCGGTGTTTTCGATGAGTTCACTGCGACCGTGACAATCACTTTGTCGAATAACTGTGTGGCGCGTTCAATAATGTCCAAATGTCCGTTGGTGATTGGATCAAATGTACCGGGATAAATTGCAATTTTTTTCATGGTTCACTCTTTCGATGTTGAAAAAATGAAACGCTAGTGTTTCCATATACTTTCAATACTGCAACGTCCCACGTGGAAGAAGGAACAAACTCAAATCGCGTGGGATGCTCAATGATTAAATATCCATCCTGAGCAATAATGCCTGTTTCAAAAATCTTATTCGGAAGATCTTTCAATGTTTCTAGGGCATACGGCGGATCGGCAAACACCACAGTAAAAGTACTTCGTATTGATGCAAGGAACACATCAACATCACCATAGACCACATGTGTCGTAGGATCTGCTTCTAACTGTTTGACATTCGTCGTTAAAAAATGAAATGCATTCCTGCTCTTCTCAACAAAGATGCATTTTTTAGCACCTCGGCTCAATGCTTCAATACCAACGCTTCCGCTTCCTGCATACAGGTCCAACACGGTTGCATTTGTCCAATCTACTCGGGATTGTAAAACGTTAAAAATTGCTCCTTTTACTTTATCTGTTGCTGGGCGCACAGAATTATCGGCAACCGTTTCCAGTCTGCGTCCCTTGTATTTACCGGCGATCACTCTCATTATTCTTCGCGCACCGCCAGACCGATTGCAGCGGTATATTCCTGCCGTCGCAATTTTATTTCTTCAACATCTTTTATCGAATTAGGAAGGGAGATCTTTTTGAATGGGTCCGCAAGTTCAACCTCAATAGGGGATATCTCCACTAATCGTTCAGCGAGTTTTGGCGTTACGATCTTACCGTGAAGATAGATCACGTCGGCTTTTTGTTCGCGTGCATATGTGTCGATCACTGAAAGATCTCGTCCGCTCCAACTGATCGTTCTGATGTCTGAATTCTTTCCGTTGACAAGAAGGCTTGCATCAAGTGTTTCTTCGTCCATACCAATGACCACTGTTCTTTTTCCAAGGAGATGGGGATAATTAAACAGCAGCGCGCTTTCTGCGCAGAATTGGTCAATATCCAGAATATGCATCGATCCGTGAAGCTCCTGACAGACATTTTTTAGAAAATTGAGAAAAGATTTTTTTATAGAAATGACCATTGCATTCGAACTCGGAAGCCCGTCATCACCAACGAGTGCATATGGTTGAATAACATATTGCTCCGGATTTGCATCAGGAAAATAATTCTGAAGTTCCCATTGTAAGTGTAGATTGAATTCTTCGTCAGTTAATGTCGGTTCTACAGGGATCTGTTGAAGCATTGCCATTTTTGTATTCAGTCCGAACGAAAAGAAATGTGCTCCGGAAGCGATACGTTTAATGAACGCTTGAATTTCACGGGCAAATGTCTTTTCACGCGCTGTCATCCCGACTTCGCTGAACACTTCAGGGCTGTCAAAATCAATTTCGGAATCAAACGAACCGGCAGCGGTCAAGGTCTTACCCTTAGGACTGTGAGCAATTTCCACAGCGGTAATATGACTGCGT
>JANXZD010000195.1 GCA_025355705.1 Bacteroidota bacterium
GCCGGAGTATAAGGATGACAAACAAGAATATATTGATCGCATCTGCGATTACATGCTTCCATACATTGCAGAGAAAAATTTGGCAACGTTTGTTGATGTGTTCTGCGAACTCGGTTATTTCGATCTGAAAGCAACCGAACAGATTATTCTGGAATCCAAACGACTTGGATTGATCCCAAAACTTCATGCAGATCAGCTCAACGCAATCGGCGCAGTGGAACTTGGCGCGAAACATCATGCAATTTCTGTTGATCATTTGGAAAAAACGAATGAAAAAGGAATTGCGGCATTGAAGAATAGCGAAACTATTGCCACCGTTCTTCCGGGATGTTCACTGTTTCTCAATCACCCATATGCGCCGGCACGTTCGATCATCGATGCAGGAATTCCGCTCGCCATCGCAACCGATTTTAATCCCGGTTCGCAGATGTGTTCTTCAATGCAGATGATGATGACGCTGGCTTGCACACAAATGCAGATGACACCGGAGGAAGCGATCACCGCCGCAACACTGCATGGTGCCGCTGCACTTGGACTTTCCAACGAGATCGGGAGCATTGAAATTGGAAAACAAGCAGATGTTGTATTATACAATGTGCACGACTACCGATCTATCCCGTACCATTACGGCGTTAATCATGTATGGAAAATTGTGAAGAACGGTGTGTTGTTGGATTTTTAAAAAATTGAACATTCATTGTATGAACCATTGTTTTAAATTCATCTTTCATAATTCATCCTTCATCCTTATATTGATACCATAATCTGTTCTTTTAGAAATCAAGAAAAACCAATTCGTTAGGGGTGTTATTCCGCAGAACAACCGCGGGAAACTGAGAACATACCCTTGATGGCGCCTTGAGCGCCAGAACCACCTGATCTGGATAATACCAGCGTAGGGAAACGACAATAAATTTTATTTGTTTCATCTTTTATTGCCGTTACCATGCTTTTGTCCAGCGTAGTAGCGGCATTTTTATTTTTAAATATAATCTCACAGAGGCTCAAAGGAAAAAATGAAAAACTTGAAACCCAAAACCCAAAACATAAAACTACTATTTCTGACCATCATAGTTTTATCCTCACAAGTTTTTGCACAACAGGAAAAAGATTCAGTGAAATACAAACTGGATCCGGTGTTGGTTACGGGAACGATTGCCAAAGAACGAGAAACGCCGGTCACATTCACCAATCTGAGCAAAGGAGTGATCGAACAGCGGTATTCCATGCAGGATGTTCCGGTAATGCTTTCGGAGCTTCCCGCAATGATTTCGTATTCTGACGGCGGAAACGGTGTTGGATATAATTATATCTTTCTGCGGGGATTCGATCAGAGGCGGCTTTCAATAATGGTAAACGGCGTTCCGCAGAACGATCCCGAAGATCATAATGTCTATTGGATCGATTTTCCGGATCTTCTAGCGAGTTCATCTAACGTGCAGGTGCAGCGCGGAGCAGGAAGTGCATTTTATGGTCCGCCGGCAATTGGCGGTTCGGTGAATATCATTACGAATCCATTCACGCCGAAACCGTACGCAAAATTTGAAGCGATGTTCGGATTTCAAGAATATGGCGACAGTTCGCAATCATTACCGATGACAATGAAAAAACTTTCTGCATCATTTAATTCCGGATTGATCGACAACAAATATATGTTCTATGGACGTCTCGGAAAAATCCAATCCAACGGTTATCGTATCCATTCTGCATTCGAAGCAGGTTCATATTTCCTTGGCACACTCCGATTCGATGAGAATATGACAACGCGTGTTCATTTGTTTGGCGGTCCGTTGACGGATCAACTTGTCTATACAGGACTTCCAAAATGGACGAACAGTGATAAAAAATTGCGAAGAATGAATTTTTCTTATGTCGAAACAGATGCAACAGGAAAGAATTTTGATCCATATTCAACGCTTCGACGTCAGCAAGAAAATGAAGGATTCAATCAACCGCATTATGAAATCTTGAACGAATGGAAAATATCCGAAACACAAAAACTTCATAACACGTTGTTTTTTTACGACAGTCACGGTTATTTTGATTATGATGGATCGTGGGCGGATGCCGCAACACTTCGTGTTGATAGCTTGCACGGTTTTGTCCCGACACCGTCAATTAAAAATGCAATCATTCGCGGCGGAGTGGATCTTGTGCAGTGGGGTTGGTTGCCGCGATATGAATGGGAGCACGAACGGGGAGAATTGATCATCGGCGGTGAATATCGTTATCACAAAGGAACACATTGGGGAAAGATCCAGTATGTCGAAGGTCTTCCTTCAAATTTTGATCCGGATTATCGTTTTTACCAGTATGATGCCATAAAAAAAATGGCATCGGTATATGTAACAGAGAATTACAAAGTGCAGGAGGATATGACATTGATGGCAAATGTTCAGTTAGCGTACAACAATTATCAGATTCAAAATGAAATTTTTTTACATAATTCATTCAGTGTTCCATATTATTTTATCAATCCACGCTTAGGATTGAATTATAATATTGATGAAGAATATAATGCCTATATTTCATTCGGTTACACGTCGCGCGAACCGCGATTGAGAAATTTGTATTCTGCTGAAGATTCGTACTTTGGAGCAACTCCCGGATTCGAAGCAGATACAACAGGAGGAGTAACACGATATAATTTCGACAAACCAATC
>JANXZD010000517.1 GCA_025355705.1 Bacteroidota bacterium
GCTCGCGCGTTCGTGCTGTTGCTGTACCGGTGGCTCTCCTTCCGCTTAGCGGCATTATTATTCTTTTGGGAATTACTTTTGCTATTCTACGCCTAACGATTATTGGCTAAGAATACCAGAGGTTACTCCCAAAGCACATCACAAGAAATTCAACACGAAACACGTGAGAAAATAAAACAGGGCGTAACCTCTGAACTGAGGTTGTGTATCTTATTATTATTTTTTTAGGTGTCTTATGACTCAACAAACATCTTCACAACGACAAATGACCGGTGCGGAAATTTTTGTTCGCTCATTGATCGAAGAAAAAGTCGAAATTGTTTTCGGATATCCCGGCGGTGCCGTCATTGGTATTTACGATGCGCTTCATGATATTTCTGATATCAAACATATTCTTACACGTCATGAACAAGGTGCTGTTCACGCTGCCGAAGGATATGCGAAAGCAAGCGGACGTCCCGGTGTTGCGTTAGTTACATCCGGACCGGGTGCGACGAATACGGTAACGGGAATTGCTGATGCGTATATGGATTCGATTCCAATCGTTGTGTTCACAGGTCAAGTGGCTTTGAAGCTCATCGGCAATGATGCGTTTCAAGAAGCAGATATTGTCGGAATTACCAGACCGATCACAAAACATAGTTATCTCGTTCGAGATGTGAACGAACTTGCCGCAACAATCAAAGAAGCATTCTATGTTGCGACAACTGGTCGTCCGGGTCCAGTGCTTGTTGATCTTCCAAAAGATGTCATGGCGACAAAAACAATTTTCAGTTATCCCAAGAGTGTAAAACTGCGCTCGTACCAACCTCACGTTGAAGGAAATCAGAAGCAGTTGGAAAAGGCAGTTGCGTTAATTTCAAAAGCTAAACGACCGGTACTTTATGTTGGAGGAGGAACAATCCTTTCCAACGCGGCAGAGGAGTTGAAAAAATTTGCACACAAAACTAAAATTCCCGTAACAACTACATTACACGGACTTGGCGCATTTCCCGAAACCGATGAACTCTCACTTGGAATGTTAGGAATGCACGGAACGTGGTATTCGAACACCGCTGTAAATTATTGCGATCTTTTGATAGCTGTTGGTGCGCGATTTGATGACAGGGTTACCGGGAAGACAGACGCCTTTGCTGCAGAAGCAAAGAAAATTCATATCGATGTCGATCCCTCAAATATCAGTAAAAATGTTAAAGTGGATGTTCCAATTGTCGGTGATGTAAAACGTGTATTGCAGCAACTGATTCCGCTGGTAAGCGCACTTGATACAAAAGACTGGATACAGACAATTAAAAATTGGAAAGAAGAACATCCGCTTCGGTATAACAATGGAAAATATATTAGAATGCAATATGTGATTCAAAAAATTTCCGAAATGACAAAAGGGAAGGCCGTGATGGTGAGCGATGTTGGTCAGCATCAAATGTGGATGGCACAGTTTTATCAATACATTTATCCACGAACCCATTTAACTTCGGGTGGACTTGGGACGATGGGATTTTCACTTCCGGCTTCAATGGGTGCGGCGTTTGCACGAAAAGATTTTCCAATCGTTTCGATCAGCGGTGACGGCGGAATTCAAATGAACATTCAGGAATTAGCAACGATTCGCGAGTACAATGTTCCTGTAAAAATTATTATTTTAAATAACGGATACTTGGGAATGGTGCGTCAATGGCAGGAATTGTTCTGGCGCAAACGGTATTCTCATGTAGAAATGTTGAGTCCGGATTATGTGAAAGTAGCAGAAGCATATGGCATTCCCGGTTTTCGTGCAACAGTCACAAATGAAGTTGACGATGTTATAAAACAATTATTTGCAACGGATGGACCGGCATTGGCGGAATTCAAAGTTGTTAAAGAAGACAATGTGTATCCAATGATACCGGCAGGGCAGACATATCACGAAATTATAGATATTCCAGATGAAAAACCTAAACCAATTGAAGGTGAACAAACAGAAGAACTTGAATTAGTAACCATGTCTAAAGGATAAACAATGAGCGAACCAATAGAACAATCAATTGCGCAAACTGCACGAAAGCATACCATTTCCTTATTGTTAGAAAATAAGTTTGGTGCATTAAATCGTGTTGCTGGAATGTTTTCTGCCAAAGGGTATAATCTCGAAAGCATTACCGTGGGACCTACGGAAGATACGTCTGTTTCGAGAATGACTATTGTTACAAAAGGGGATGATGCAATTATAGAACAGATTATCAAACAATTGAATAAATTGATTGATACGCTTAAGGTTGTTGATTTGACATACGATAGTTTTATGGAACGTGAACTTGCGCTCATTAAAATTGGAACAACTCCAGAAAATCGTCCTGAAATCATGCAAGTGGTAGAAATCTTTCAGGCAAAAATCATTGATATCAGCCATAAAACGCTCACTGTTGAAGCAACGGGAAGCGGACAAAAAGTTGACGCAATCATAAAAATGCTAAAACCATTTCACATCAAAGAAATTGCACGGACTGGTCGTGTTGCTTTGAAAAGAGAATTTGTTGGAGAAGTTTAACAATGAAAGAACCATACCAGCACGAAGATAATTTTCCACTGTACGATCCGCGTAACGAACACGATGCGTGCGGAATCGGATTCATTGTGAATATCAAAGGAGAACGCTCTCACGATATCATCACAAAAGGAATCGAGATCCTCATCAATCTTACTCATCGTGGTGCATGCGGGTGCGATCCTGAAACCGGAGATGGTGCGGGAATTACGATCCAGATTCCCCACAAATTTTTTGTCAAAGAATGTAAAAGTCTTGGCGTTGCTCTTCCTGAAGAGGGGGATTATGGTGTTGGAATAGTATTTCTGCCTGTGAATCAATCTTCACGATTGATCTGTGAGGGAATTTT
>JANXZD010000276.1 GCA_025355705.1 Bacteroidota bacterium
CTGAATCGTTTCGGAGAGTTGGTATCAACAACACAAAAACAATCTGCTTTGAGGATATAATGATCGAGATTTGATGAATATGTTTCAATAGGAAAGATCTTAGTGAGGAATAAGAGATTATCTGGTGTTTCACTTTGGTTGATGATCTTTACTTTTTTTCCTTTGTTGCGAAGAAAACTGGCAAGGGCAACCTCACTTCCAATTGCATCACCATCGGGATTGACGTGGGTAGTTATAACAAACGATTGTTTCGTTTCAAATATTTTCTTTAACTGTGAGAATTGTTCTTTCATATATGAAAATATGAAAAAATGAGTTGGCTTCAAAGATGAGATTGTGCCAATATCTTTAAAACACAAATGCCCGAATTATTTCAGGCATTTGTGTTTATTTCTAAATGAAAACGCTTACTGAATGACCCAGGTATCTCCGCCATTCAATAATTTATCAAGTTGTCCTTTTCCGCGTTTGGAAATTGCAGAATCGATCTGTTTTTCCATTTCATCTTCATATCGTGGTCGGTCAATTGCTAAAAATATTCCAACGGGACGGGGCATTTCAGCATTATACGTCATATTTGCAAGAATGAACGCGAGCGTGGAATCTTTTTCATTATGGATGAGCAGGTCATTTGTAGAATGACTGCCATCTTTCAACGAAACTACTGTTGGTGAGAAACCATCCAGTTTAATTCCTTTATCACCATCTTTTCCGAATACTAATGGTTTTCCATGTTCTAAGAAAACTACACTGTCTGATTTCGTTTCTTTTTCGGTGAATTGGAAGAATGCACCGTCGTTGAACACGTTACAGTTCTGATAGATCTCAACAAATGATGTTCCTTTATGTTCTGCAGCGCGTTTAATGATCGTCTGCATATGTTTCGGATCGCGATCTAAAGAACGGGCAACAAAAGTTCCACCGGAACCGAGCGCTAAGCTTGCCGGATTGAATGGCATATCAACAGAGCCAACAGGAGAGGATTTTGTAATCTTACCAGCTTCTGATGTTGGTGAATATTGACCTTTTGTTAAACCATAGATCTGATTGTTGAATAATAAAATATTCAAATCAATATTGCGTCGCAAAACATGGATCATATGGTTTCCACCGATCGAAAGACCATCGCCGTCTCCGGTTGCAACCCACACCATAAGATCTGGTCGTGCAATTTTTAAACCGGATGCAATTGCCGTTGCGCGACCGTGAATGCCATGAAATCCATATGTATCCATATAGTACGGGAAACGACTTGAACAACCGATTCCCGAAATGAATACGATCTTTTCTTTCGGATAATTCAATTCAGGCAATATACGTTGGACTTGTGCCAGAACGGAATAATCACCGCATCCAGGACACCACCGTACGTCTTGATCTGAAGAAAAATCCTTTGAAGTATATTTTACAGTAGAGACCAATGATTGATTGACTGCTTCATCTACAAGAATGCTCATTATAATTTTCCTCCTAAAACGCTATCGATTTTTTCTTCAATTTCAACTGAACGGAACGGTAAACCTTGAACCTTATTTAATCCAATTGCCGGGACCAGAAATTTCTCACGTAATATTTTGATCAATTGTCCTAAATTAATTTCAGGAACAAGAACATACTTATATTTTGAAAGAATTTCACCGACGTTCTTTGGCATCGGATTGATATATTTTAGATGTAAATGGGCAACAGATTTTCCTTCTTTAAGTTTTCGTTCAACGGCAGTTTTAATCGTTCCATATGTTCCGCCCCAGCCGACAACAAGAATATCGCCGCTTTCCGGCCCATCAACTTTTGCCAACGGAATATCGTTTGCGATACGTTCAACTTTTGCCGCACGTAACTTTACCATTAAATCATGGTTCTCAGGTTCGTAGTTGATGTTACCGGTTTTATCTTGTTTCTCTAATCCGCCGATACGATGCTCAAGCCCTATAGTACCAGGAATTGCCCATTCACGAGAAAGTGTTATATCATCTCGCTGGTACGGCATATAATTTTCCGGATCAGTTCTAAATTTTGGAGCGATTGAAGGAAGATCCTTTTCTTGCGGCAATAACCAAGGTTCCGAACCATTTCCTAAATATCCGTCGGTCAACAATATTACCGGAGTCATATATTTCAACGCGATTCGTGAAGCTTCGAATGCCATCGTAAAACAATCGCTTGGTGTCGACGCCGCGATAACCGGTATTGGTGATTCGCCATTTCTTCCGTAGATAGCTTGCAAAAGATCTGCTTGTTCAGTTTTGGTTGGAAGTCCGGTACTTGGACCACCGCGTTGCACATTGATGATCACCAGCGGTAATTCAACCATTACTGCGAGACCCATTGCTTCTGTTTTCAACGCAAGTCCAGGACCGCTTGTCGTTGTTGCAGCTAATGCACCGCCGAATGATGCTCCAATAGCACTTGTAATTCCCGCGATCTCATCTTCACACTGAAATGTTTTTACACGAAAATTTTTGAATGTTGCAAGTTCATGAAGAATATCGCTTGCCGGTGTAATAGGATATGTTCCTAAGAAGAGATCCAAATTTGCCTGGTGTGCTGCAGCAACAAGGCCTAACGCCGCTGCTTGGTTACCATTAATGTTTCGGTATTTACCAGGCGTAAGTGGAGCTGGTTTTACTTCATATTTTACGGCAAAGACATCAGTTGTTTCTGCATAGTTCCAACCGGCTTTCATGACGCGGGAATTTGCTTCAACTAATTCTGGTTTCTTTCCAAACTTTTCAATGATCCATTGGTTTGTATTATCTAATGTTCTGTTGAACATCCAGTACATCATTCCAAGAGCAAAGAAATTTTTTGTCTTGTCAATAGTTTTTTGCGGTAAATTTAGATCAGCTAAAGCAAGGTTGGTAAGTTTAGTGATGTCAACTTGAAACAATTGATACTTGGAGAGAGAACCATCAGCTAATGGACTTTGTGAATATCCTGCAAGTTTTAAATTTTTGTCACCGAATCCATCGGTATTGACAATAATGATTCCATTTTCCTGTAGTGACCGAAGATTTACTTTTAAAGATGCTGCATTCATTGCAACAAGAATATCGCAATGGTCACCAGGGGTATTTATTTCGGTTGCACCAAAGTGAATCTGAAAGCCGCTCACACCATAGGTTGTTCCGATTGGTGCGCGGATCTCTGCCGGATAATCTGGTAAAGTGCTTAGATCATTTCCCATTGCCGCGGACGTATTTGTGAACTGTCCGCCGGTCAGTTGCATTCCGTCACCGGAATCTCCTGCAAAGCGAATAGTCACTTCATCCAATACACGAGTTTCTTTCTCCATTTATTACTCCTCTTTGAAAAATAAATAATGTGCGATAATTCTTGTAATTAAAACCTTGCGAAGGTTTTAATTATTTTCAAACAACCTTCGCAAGGTTGCAATAAATTGTTTATCGCCTCTTTTAAGACAGTGAATTCAAAAACGGAAACCATTTTGCAAGATAACTTGCAATGATCGTTAAATAATTTGTCATCATTAAAATCCCAACTGCTACCAACATTACCCCGCCAACAACTTCAATGGTATGAAAATGTTTCTTGATACGATTGAAGACATTAAAAAATTTATTGATACTAATCGCGGTCAAGAAAAACGGGATTCCTAATCCTAACGAATAGACAAAGAGAAGGAGTATCCCTTGCAACACCGTATCCTGTTGGCTTGCAATGGCAAGTATGCCTGCTAAAACAGGACCTATACATGGTGTCCAACCAAATGCAAAAGCCGCGCCAACTGTGAAAGAGCCTAAAAACCCGAGTTTTTTCTCTTGTAAGTGGAAACGTTTTTCATAATTGAGAAAACTAATCTTAAAAATCCCAATCATATGAAGGCCGAAAATAATGATAACTGCGCCGGCTATTTTGCTTATGATATTCAGATTGTCATTAAGCAACTGCCCAATGGAAGTTGCGGCAGCTCCCATCAGAACAAAAATAAGTGTGAATCCGGAGATAAACACCAGTGAGTTTATCATAACGGCTCGTGCCGCAGATTTATTCTCTCCTTTTATATCATCAAGCGTATGGCCAGATATGAAAGAGATATAACCGGGAATGATTGGGAGTACACACGGAGAGAAAAACGAGAGTAACCCAAAGATAAACGCAGTAAGAAGATTGATATTGTCAGACAGCATAAAATAAAACTCCTTTGTATATAGAATGTATAAGAATTGTGCTCAAGTTTCAAGATAGAAGAAAAAGAATACGCAGCTGTTACAAAACGATAACAAAAAAAATATCAATAAAGTTACAGATGTGATGCAGGGAAGAGGGTAAAGGATTTTTTTTGGAAGTTAATGGGAATTGGAAGAAACAAAAAGTGAAAAAAGTCTTTTAGCTATTGTAATCAAAACAAGACCCGCTCTTTCAAGCGGGTCTTCTCTAAACCCTAATAGCTAATAGTTAACACCTAACAGCCGCTCTTTATATAGGCAACGTTATCACATACGTCGTTCCTTTTCCTTCTTCGGAAACGAGAGAAATTTTTCCATTCTGTTTTTCGATGATCTTTTTTGCAAGAGCAAGATCAAGTCCGACACCACCACTTTGAACTACCTTAACGAACGGCTCAAATATCTTGTCTTGAAATGCTTTTGGAATCCCGGCTCCATTATCAATGATTTTGATAAATAATTTTCCTGCATCAGAATCTGTTTCCAAACGAATAAATCCTCCGGCTGGAACATAATTTGCCGCATAGTTGATGATATTATCCAATGCGCGCGCAGTTCTGTCTGCATCAATAATTGCCTGCCCGTCAAATTTTGCTGTGACATCAAATCGTATCTTTTGTTTTTCGAGATCGGATTTTACGATCGTTGTT
>JANXZD010000280.1 GCA_025355705.1 Bacteroidota bacterium
ATTTGTGGCGGGACTGCTGGCGATTGGGTACATCGTGATGGGATTGTTCACACCGATTCTTGCGGCGATCGTATTGTCGTCAAATATTAATATATCCCATCATGAAACAGATCTTATCACACAGTTTGCACGGCACGTTGCCGGTATCCCGTTCGGATATATCGTTGGAATTCTTGCGAGCATATTATTGATGATGGCGGTGAACACTGCCTATGTTGCCTCCAGTGAATTGATGGAGCGCGTTGCACATCATTATGGATTTCATTGGATCATCAAAACGAATAAGAGGCAATCGTTATACAGAATCCATATCGGCAATGCTCTCTTTTATTCGTTCATTATTTATTTGACCGGCGGAAACCAAATGATGCTTGCAGAAATGTATGCGATCGGTCTGCTGGCAAGTTTCACGATCAATATGGGAAGTTTACTTCTTTATCGGTACAAGATCGGAACAAAGGAATCGCTGGAGTACAACACCTCGCGTACCGGAACTCTGGTTATTTTCTTAATTATGCTCAGTTGTTTCCTTTATCTGGGATATCATAAACCGTACGGAACATTCATGTGGTCTACGGTCACCGCGATCTTCCTTTTTGTCGGATTGCGCTATGCAGAAAAACGAGCACCCGAGAAGAAAGAGATCCAACAGACCGATTCTCCGCTGCAAATGGTCTTTCATCTCGGCGAAACTGACGCCGATGTGGTCAATGTATATTTCCGCAGACCGAAAGAACATGGGCATAAAATAGTGAATCAGGAATCGGTCTACATCAGCCTGTATCATCCGCGTCAGGGAATCCCGGAAAAGATCGCAACGAACCATTTCCGGTTTGCCTATCAAGGAAAATCATTGTTCCAGGCGATTACAGAAATATTGTACGCGCTGCAATATGAACTTCCACATAAAAAAATAATTGTCCATCTCGGCTGGCCCACGTCATCCTGGGTTGATCGTCTTTCAACCGGTGTGATGATCTTCAGTCTTACACATCTGCCGAAACATTTTCCGAAGCTGCATTTTGTGTTGGAATATAATCCAAAAGAGGGAACTGAAACCAAAGAGACGTAAAGACATTCTCGTCTATTCAAATCTTTTTTATCATCCATAGTGCCCCTTAGTTTATAGATTTATGTATCGATCGATATTAATACCTCGAATGGGGAGCGAATGTCGAATTGCGATCGAATCACTTCTTTAACGCAGAGTATTTACCTAATCGTTCTTTATAATATTTTTACATTTTACACTCCTCTTTTTATTTCTTCTGTATTTCCTTTTTGAATCCGCTTCGACAAATTGTTCCCGTCAACTTTAGAAAGGAACATGATATGATCATCGGTTTAATTATTGCTGTACTTCTGCTCTGTTATCTTACATACACACTCATGTATCCGGAGAAATTTTAACAGGCAACAGGTCGGTGTTCACAACATCATACTTTTGACAAACGCTGACCTGCTGATTGATTAAAAAAGGAAGAAGATTACTATGATTACTATGTCAGAAATTGTTCAACTCGTATTCTATGCAGTCGTGCTGCTGCTGCTTACTCCGCCGTTGGGAAAACTGATGGCGAAGATCTTTGAGGGGGAAAGAACCTTTCTCTCTCCGCTCTTCGGCTGGCTGGAACGGCTGACGTACAAACTTTCCGGAAGTGATCCGGCAAAGGAAATGGATTGGAAAAAATATACACTTGCAATGCTTGCATTCAACGCGTTGGGCTTTGCAGTCGTATTCTTGCTGCAATTTTTCCAATCACATCTCCCTCTCAATCCGCAGCAACTGCCGGATGTATCATGGCATCTTGCATTCAACACTGCCGTCAGTTTTATGACGAACACGAACTGGCAGTCATATGCGGGGGAAGTTACGTTGAGTTACTTCGTTCAAATGATCGGCCTTACCGTACAAAATTTTGTCAGCGCGGCAACGGGGATTGCCGTATTTCTTGCACTCGCTCGTGGTATCGCGCGCAAAATAACAAATGATATTGGGAATTTCTGGACAGATCTTGTTCGTTCAACTGTTTATGTTCTGCTTCCCCTCTCTATTCTTTTAACGATCGTACTTGTCAGCGAAGGAACCGTTCAAACATTTTCTGCATACCAAACTGTTACCACTCTTGAGGGTACTCAGCAGACAATACCACTCGGACCTGCCGCATCACAGATCGCGATCAAACAGCTCGGTACAAACGGCGGCGGCTTCTTCAATATGAACAGTGCGTACCCGCACGAAAATCCGACACCTCTGACAAACTTTTTAGAAATGCTTTCCATTCTTCTTATTGCTTCTGCGCTTGTCTATACATACGGCGTAATAATAAAATCAAAAAAACATGCGTGGGTCGTATGGGGAGTCATGTTTTTTATGTTTGCAAGCGGGCTTACGGTTTCATTGTGGTCGGAATACACCACAAACCCCGTCACCGGTATTGCAGGAGGAATGGAAGGAAAAGAGACGCGCTTCGGTGTTGCGAACAGTATTCTCTGGTCGGTTGCAACAACGGATGCGTCGAACGGTTCTGTGAATGCAATGCACGACAGTATGTCTCCTCTTTCCGGTGCGGTTGCGATGATCAATATGAAACTTGGCGAAATTATTTTCGGTGGAGTCGGTGCGGGAATGTACGGAATGATGATTTTTATTTTACTCACAGTATTCATTGCGGGATTGATGGTCGGACGTACTCCGGAATATTTGGGAAAAAAGATCGAATCATTTGAAGTGCGGATGGCGGCGATTGCGATGCTTCTGCCAAGTGTTGGGATTCTCATTTTTACCGCAATTGCTTGTATTTCGGAAGCTGGTTTAGCCGGATTGAACAATCAAGGTCCGCATGGATTCTCAGAAATTTTATATGCATTCGCATCGACAGCGGGTAATAACGGAAGTGCATTTGCAGGACTTACGGCAAGCACACCATTTTACGATACGCTGCTCGGTATCAATATGCTTATCGGAAGATTCGGTGTCATTATTCCGATGCTCGCGATTGCCGGAAGTCTTGCGAAGAAAAAAATTACGCCATTTTCATCGGGAACATTTCCGACTGATTCGTTTCTTTTTGGGCTATTGCTTCTCGGTACTATTCTGATCGTCGGCGCACTCACATTTTTCCCGACACAAGTGCTCGGACCGATTGTGGAACATTTTCTGATGTTGAACGGGCAGGTGTTTTAATTCTTTAACCTTCGCAAGGGTTTAATAAAAAGGACAACAATGAACTCGAAAACAGTATCATCCACACTTTCATTTCTAACGGGTGAAATCGTACTTCAGGCGCTGAAAGATGCCTTCAAAAAATTTCATCCAAAATTACTGGTGAAGAATCCGGTGATGTTCGTTGTCGCGGTCGGTTCTGTTATAACAACGGTCATCGTATTCCAGGAACCATCATCATTCAACATTCAGATAACACTTTGGCTCTGGTTCACCGTTCTCTTTGCAAATTTTGCCGAAGCGATCGCAGAAGGACGCGGAAAAGCGCAGGCAGAAGCTTTAAAGAAAAACCGATCACAGCTTATTGCAAGATTAAAGACCGGAAGCGGTGAAAAATCGGTCTCTGCTACAGAGTTAAAAAAGGGGGACAATGTCATTTGTGAAACAGGAGATGTAATCCCTGCAGACGGAGTTATTATTGAAGGGATTGCAAGTGTTGACGAATCTGCAATTACCGGAGAATCTGCACCCGTCATTCGTGAAAGCGGCGACGACCGCAGTTCTGTAACAGGCGGAACAAAAGTGTTGAGCGACAGGATCATCATACGGGTTTCATCA
>JANXZD010000310.1 GCA_025355705.1 Bacteroidota bacterium
CTTCCCTGTTGTCGGATCGATCGCTACGCTCGCCGGTTCCGCAAACGTTGAATCCGATGTCGTTGCATAGTTCGTGTTCGTTACTAAATTACTCGTACCTAAAACACCGACGGCAACTGGCGGACCAATATCAAATCGTAAAACACGATGATTGCCAAGATCAGGCACCCAAACATCATTGGATGCTTTGTCGATGAAAAGCGATAAAGGATATGAAAGACTTGTTGCAGACGGTGGATTTGGAGCAGCATCAGAAATAAAATCAGCCTGACCAATCACATAGTCTGCATTCGAACCATCAACTTTTGATGCGGCATCATTATAGACCATAATTCTTGTATTGCCTTCATCGGCAACATACAATCTTCCCAATACATCAACTGCAACACCCCGCGGTTCCCCAAGCCCTGCTTGCGTCTTTGCATACGTTGCAGTCGTAAATGTTGCTTGTCCCAAAACTCCGTTTGCAGCAGCGCCGTTTGTTTTTGTTGCAGCACTATCAAATCGCAATACGCGGCTGTTCGATCTGTCGGCTACCCATAACCGACCTTTGCCGTCAACCGTAACTCCCCACGGAGCACTCATCGTTGATGCCGTTGTTCCACTCGTTCCGGTAAGAAGATCAGCTTGTCCTAATACTCCATCCGCAACGCCTCCATTTGCTTTTGCAGCAGCATTGTCAAATCTCGTTACACGATTATTAGCTCTATCTGCAACCCATAAACGACCATTCCCGTCCACCACTACGCATGCTGGTGCACTCATTGTCCCTGGTGTACAGTTTGCAGTATTCGTAGTGAATGTTATTTGTCCCAATACTCCATCGGCAGCAGATGAACTTGTTTTTGTTGATGCGTTATCAAATCGAAGTATTCGATTATTGTCTCTGTCTGCAACCCACAAGCGACCATTAGCATCAACAAAAACTCCGTTTGGATTATTCATTGACGATGCCGAGATACCCCCCGTATTTGCAGTGCGTGTTACATAATCCGGCTGGCCAAACACTGCTTCAGCGGAAGAACCATTCAATAATTTTGCCGCTGAGCTGTATCGTAATACCCTACGATTATCCCGATCGGCAACAAATATTTTTCCGGTGGTAGGATCGATTGCGACACTTGCAGGTTCAGCCAATGTCGACACTGTTGGAGATGTATAATTTGTATTCGTCACAAAGTCACTCGTTCCCAACACGCCCGCTGCCGAAACAGTGTTCGATAACGGAAGTTGCGCGAACAATGATGAACTCATCACTGACAGCACAAGAACAATTGCAAGAAGTATCTTGTTTCGTTTCATAGAACCTCCTAGATGGAGAGGTATTAAAAAAAGTGAGTTATGGTTGATCAGTATTGCAAATTTTTCTCGAATAAAAATTTCCCGGCATTGTGATGTCCTTATGGACACCGATAAAGATATGCCGGGGGTATTTTATGTATTTGGCCCAAACATTACTTTACCAGCATCATTTTCTTAGCGATTGTCACACCATTTGCTTGTAAACGATAAAGGTACACACCTGTTGAAAGATTGGAACCATTAAATGGAACATTGAACGATCCTGCTTCTAATTGTTTGTTCAACAATACTGAAACACGTTGTCCAAGTGAATTGAATACTTCTAAGAGTACCGATGCTTTTTTATCCAATACAACTGTAATATTCGTCGTAGGATTAAAAGGGTTTGGATAATTCTGCTGAAGAATTATGGACTCTGGTACTAATTTTTCTGAGACAACTGAAGTGGCAAGATCGTTAGAATAAATTGTCAATCCATCTGTCTTTTCTGCGACATAAACATATTTTCCAATTGCCACAACCCCTCTTGATTGAGGAACGCCGTCATAATATCCATCTTCAACAGGGCTCGAGGGATTAAGGATATTTATTGCACGGACACCGGTTCCTTCAGACGCTACGTAGCAATAATTTCCAGAAACAGAAGAAACATATCCGTACCCACCTGTTTTAATTTTTGAAATTAGTGAAGGAGCATTAAGGTTGCTGATATTGTAAATCTTCATACTATCACCGTCCGGTACATATGCGTAATTTCCCGAAATTTCGAAACCTTCATTCCCGGTCTTGAAATCTCCAGTAGCACCTTTTTTAACCGGAGTAGTGGGATTTGTAATGTCAAAGAATGTGATCTTGCCATAGTCCGTTAATCCGGCAATAGTACCATTGACAGCAACATTTTCTCCATAAACGCTGCTTCCGGTATATTTAACAAGTGATGCAGTTGTTGGATTGGTTATATCAATCACTCCGATTCCGCTGTCACTTGCTGCGACAAATACATTAGTTCCGCCAATTGCAATCCCACGTGCCCGAGCAGTTTTTATGGTTTTGATTTTTACCGGGCTTGCAGCATTTGTCACGTCGACAACATATACACCTGAATCTCTGGCTGCTACATAGGCATAGTTTCCGCTCACGACAACAGCACGTGAATCACCACCAAGGTCGGCCGTTCCAAGTAACGATGCACTTGATGGATTTGAGACATCGATAATCCGGAGACCGGCAGTTCCATAAGCAACATATACTTTACCTGCTGAATAATAGGGAACATATGCTGTTCCGGTTGGAGCAGCAAGTGCAGAAAGAAATGCTGATGTTACGGGACTTGCCGGTGTTGAAACATTGATCGCACTGACACCTGGTGCCGGGTTTCTATTTGCAATAAAAATATGCCCGGTTGGTACACCGCTTATGGTAATTGCTCCGTAATATAAAGAAGCTGCACGACCGGTTGTCTTAATTTTGCTTGTCAACACTGGTGAAGCCGGGTTAACAACATTATAGATTACCATTCCAGTATCACCTACCGCGACATATGCATAATTTCCATCGAACACGATTCGCGCAGTACGATACCCTGAAGGGAGTTCCATTACATTGACTGGGCTGGCTGGATTTGTAACATTAACGACAGCCAAACTTGCATCATAATTACAAACATACGCATATCCTGAACGAACATTAATATGCTGATGATATCCACCGTAACCCGCAATCCTCCCAACGTACAATGGTGCTGCGGGGTTTGTTATATCTAAAATATGACTCCTCGATCCAGCTGCGATGTACGCATACTGGCCTGAAATGATGACACTTTCACAATAGGCTAAACTGTCGATCGAAGAAACTAATACAGGACTTGCGGGTGTAGCAATATTATATACTTTGAAACCAGCACCTCCACCCGCTACGTACGCGTACGTTCCACTCGTTGCGATACCTTCCGCCGTTGTTCCTGTTGCAACTTCAACTGTTGCAACAAGAGAGGGTGTTATAGGGTTTTGAACATTGATAAGCCACATCTTACTTCCGCCGCTGACAACCAAATATTGAACTCCATTGATCGATGTTCGAACAAGATCTTCAACAACGTCAGACAGAATCACGCTTCCAATTTTAACAGGCGCTGCCGGATTTGAAAAACTTGCAATCTGAACTTTATTGCCGAGTCCGTAATAAACAACTGATCCTGCTGCAAAGACCCCTTTTGATTCTCCTTCACCCTTTCCATAATTTCCCAGAAGTGTCATGTTCTTACCATCTTGTGCAATTAAACCTTCCCCAAGTAACATCAGACCCACAATAATTACAGCAAAAAGTTTATTAGTGTTCATGTGTACCTCCATTGTATTTGTGATGATGATTTTTTTAACATTCAATTCAATGCTTCAGCTTCAGAATGAACATATGAAGCCATAAAATTCTCAATTTCTTTTCGATGCGGTGCTGAATTTTGTGCACCCATCCGAGTTACGGATATTGACCCTGATGCATTCGCCATTCGTACGGCGTTCTCAATAGACATTCCTTCCGATAAAAATGCGGCAAGTGATCCGCTGAACACATCTCCCGCACCAGTAGAATCTATTGATCGGACTTTGAATGCCGGAATAAGTTCCATTGTATCTTGCAGACCGATAAAGACCCCTTTTGACCCGAGAGTTATTAAAACGGTTTTAATTCCAAACTCAAAAAACTTTTTCGTGATTACGCGTAAGCTCTCTTCATCCGTAACCTTTATTCCAGTGAGCATTTCAGCTTCAACCTTATTCGGGGTGATAATATCGATTTGTTGTAAAAAATTTTTATCCAATGGTTGCGCAGGTGCCGGATTTAGGATGACAATCGTGCCATTTTCTCGAGATTTTTTTATTGCAGAATATATTGTATCAAGAGGGGATTCCAATTGTACCAGCAATACGCCGGCTGACAATATCTCTTCTTTAGCATTTTCCATATCTGCCACACTTAATCGTGCGTTGGCACCAGACGCTACAACTATGCTGTTTTCGCCACGCTCATCAACAACAATAAATGCAACACCGGTCGCGACATCCTTATCCTGAAAAATATACCGGGTATCAATTCCCTCATCCGTCAATCGTTGTATTCCCTCTTTGCCAAGGACATCGTTCCCTACTCTCGCTATAAAACTCACATCTACTCCTGCCCGAACAGCAGCAACTGCCTGATTTGCACCTTTTCCACCTCCCCCTTCAGAAAATATACCCCCTATTACTGTTTCGCCTGGACGCGGAATTCTTGCCGTCTTGATCGTGAGATCGGTATTATAGCTACCAATAACTACAACTTTGTTTTTCATAATTGAGTTTGCCAAATTCTGCAATGAACGTGATCTCATTGCTCGATAATTTTTTCTTAGGATTGAACCTTAGAAAGAAAATCCAAGTGAGAACATATGCACCTGTGTTAGTTCTCCAAAATCTACATACGCATAGTTGATGGAACCAATTGTTTCTCCAAAAGGATAATTGACACCTGCACCAAAAGTAAATCGCTGAACATCATAGTTGAATTTATACCCGACCCGAACAAAGAAGGTTTTGTCGAACGCATAACTTGTACCAAGATGGAATTTCTCTTTCCCATCGTTTGGATGATCACCTTCAACAACAACTGTTAAGAGATGTGGCCCACCATCGCCGTCTAAAAAATCCATTGCCATTCCTGCTCTGAAATCCAACGGCATTCTCACATTGTCCGATTCGGTTTGAAATTCTTCACTCCATCCGCCAAAACGTGAATCTGGACCAAAATTTCTAGCGGTAATCGCAATACGTAGACTTTTGTATCCGGTATAATACATCGTACCAAAATCCAATGACCAATTTCTCATAGAAAGTTCTGCGATCTGTTGCTGCATCCATCGAAAATTTCCTCCAACTGATAGATTGTCCGTTATTTTTCGTGCATATGAAAGGCCTGCAGCAATATCATTTGCCGTAAACACTGAACCGGTAACAAGAGGTGATGTTCCGCTTGTTCCGGATGGTGCGTTGATCGTTTCTGCGATATCCCCATAGCCAAGCATTGCAACACTTACTCCAAAAACCCCTACATCTCCGAAATTGACTGCGATCGCAGCAGATTGATGGTTGATATCTGCGATCCATTGCAGTGCATTTACCTGAACATTGATGTTCTTCACATCTGATAATGATGCCGGATTTCCAAACACAGCACTCGCATCCCCAAGCGAAATAGCCGTATATGCGCCCCCTAAAGCAGCCTGCCTTGCATCGCCATTGATCTTCAAGAACTGCCAACCAGATTGTCCGGCACGCTCAATATCTACCGGTGAAATTCCCGATTGTGCGTGAACAAAGAAAGAGAACACAACAAATTGAGAAATAATTAATTGAAATATTTTTTTTGACGAATACATTAGATTCTTCTCCATTACTTGACGATTGCTAATTTACCAATGAATGATTCCCCAACATGTCCGGTAACTAGCGATTCAACGCGGTAGACATAAACTCCGGGAGCTATCCCAAGGGTCCATTTATTTAATTGGTAGTCCAATCGCTTAATGCTCCCCCATGCTTCAGATCCGCTCCCATCGTCATGATTGATCTCTTGAATCACATCACCGGTCAAAGTATAGATCTTGATCTTACATTTCGCTGGGATTCCGATAAATTCCATGCGATAACGTTCTCCTGTTCCTGTTAAATTACTATGCTGACGGAAAGGATTTGGAACGACATAGACATTTTTTGGGAAATCAAGATTGGGTCCACGCAATGGATAGACTGGAAAGCGAGTATTATTTACTTTCCCGCTCTCATTACCATCTGTATCATAGCTTGTAACGCAATAATAATTCCCAACTCCGAACGGTAAATCTTTGTCAGTGTAACGGATATATCCTCCGGACATTACGACGGAATCTTTTTTGATGTCAGAAACAAGTGTCCATGGACCAATGGTGAAATAATTGGAACGATATACTCTATAACCAGCTACATCATTCACTCCTGTAATCGGATCTTTATAAGTAGAGGAAATTGGTAACCAATCAATGTTAATAATTCCCGGTTCTATATTGATCTTTAAACTGTTCTCACCATCACTTGGTGTTGGAGGCGGATATACCGAAGGAAGATAATTGTTCTTGAATAATTTTCGCGCTGCGCGGACGTGAGCGAGCATTGAATCGCGGGATGCAGTTGCCATGAGATCGATATTCGCAACACCACCTTCAACTATTTTTGCTCTTTCCATTTCTCCCATCACTTCAGCATAAACGATCTTGATAGAGCCAAAAGGGGAAATCGATAACGGTCCAACACTTACTAAAAACTCAGGGCGACGTTCATATTTGTTGCCTCCTTCTCCTCCAAGTGCACGAGCAGAATCCCATGATATTTTTGGCTGCTGATGGGTCATTACTTCTTTCACTCTTGCCGCAGTTGAAGATCCTTGGATAAACATTTGATCAACAGTACCGGCACCTTCTGTTAAACCTTGACCGGTATGTTCTAAAATGTTCTGAATTATATTTGCTCCAGCGGAGTCCAAAACTGCAACAGTAAAATATCCCGGGGCATCAAGTTCGTGCTCACGGATTCCTTGTTGATAGATATCCCGTGCGTCACCAATGTCGCCCCGTTGTGGACCTACTCCAAAATTATAGACGATCGGCACTTCGTCCTGCGTTCTGAATCGTTGATGGTCATAGAAATAAAAAAGTTTCTCCGTCGGATCCCATCCGTATTTTTCATCTCCTCTGCTTCCTGACCGCTGTGTCATTCGAAGACCGTAACGCATTCCGAAAATGACCGAATCGACCGATGATAATTCATTATTGGTGATGGTTACTTCATGGATGACAAAATCACTTAAACCCGGATAACTCCATACCATACTACGTCGGAAAATATCCACATTAAGGTAATTGTTGTGATGAGCACCAGTCACAATTTCCTCACCGGCGATTCCAATATTCGATAGATTATAATTTTTCGTTAAAGTCGCCTCTTCAGTTGGAAAAATATCCTGTCCGGAAGGAAAAAAACGGGAATTGATCGTGTATGACGATGCAACATTATCTCGAACACCGTAGATCGCATATCCAACCGCTTCTGCATAATTCAAGGCATCATTCACATTGGTTCCTTTTGAATAGCCTGGATAGTCAATTGTGTGAAAACCATTTTGTGTTTCTGTAGGATCTCCATATTGCAGCGAATTCCAAATTGTTTCCCATAATTTCCCCCGTTTCAAGGTCTGTTTTCCCCAAACAACTTGAGCGTGCATCAAGTCAGAAAATATCAGCGTAAACGCTATGATTACTATATATTTTTTCATGTTCACTATTAGACCTTAATTAAAATTTAATTGAAACTTGGAAATAGATTCTCTGTGGAGCAACTTCGTATGTATACCACTCCCAAATATTTGGTTCAGAAAAATCAGATGTTTTAGGAAGTCGTTCACTAAGGGGTAAATTCGGATTCTCAAGATAGCGGACCAGATCGTCATCGTACAACAACCGTAAAAACTTCGAGTTAAGCAGATTCTTCACATCAATACTGAATTCTGTTGTTAATCCAGCTATATCAATTCCTTTTGATACTTTAAGATCGATCTGATAATAATTGAACCAACGCTTGTTATTTGGTTCTGTTGATTGATCGCCCGGACCGTGATATGTATATTGGTCGCCAGTTCTCCACCAAAAATTTGAATAGACATTCACATCGCTTAATGGTTTGATACCCCCAATCTCTGGTCCTTCACCTTTGTTTATTGAAAAACTCGCCCAGCCTTTGATGCGTTGATAATTGCCCCACGCACCTCTCCCCTGACGCAATCCCTTGGGAACATTGAGACTCGTCGATCCCGTTTCATATAATCTGCTGTAACCAACTTCTCCGTTAAAGGACCAATAGATCTCATGACTCAAACCAAAATTAAACAATCCGTCAAATCGTGAATCGATTTTTGTTTCAATACCTCGAACATCAGAATATCCTGAGTTACTAACCATTAATGCTTTGGTGGAACTGTGTGTTGCAGAATAGACACCGGTCACAACATCAGCTTCACGTGATGCATCTTTATAGTATCCGGTAAGATCAAGTTTAATCATATCGGCAATATTATAGTCCACACCAAGTTCATATTGTATCGTTCGTTCATATCCAAGATTAGGATTTCCGTAATATCCTTGCCATTCGTCCATATACGTAGGCTGCTTTGCATATGGATTCAAAACACTATCCCACGAAGTGGTATAGTTCACGAACGGGAATCCAAACATTTTTGTCCAAGAAGGACGTTGATAAAAATGTCCGTAAACAAAATGTAGAACGGAATTTTCACTCATTGGGTGTGAAATGCCAAGACGAGGAGCAATTGCTATTTTTAATTTTGTCCGTTCCATTTCTGGTGTTCCGGGGATTCCATCAGGTTCTCCCGCAACATGTCCAGGGGTGCCCACTTGAAATGCTAACGGATCATACATATTCTTTGGAGCATTACGATTTTGATTAAAGAAATCCCCTCGAACTCCAACATTCACGATTAGCCCTGGAAATTCTATTTTGTCCTGAACATACAGGTTCCCTTCATACGGATTCCCACTGAACACATTCATCTCATTGACTCTGTTACTTTTGGATTCGGCAGCATAATTTTCGTAATAAAAATCATGGGCTTTGAAAGCAAACCCTGTTTTCAGCATATGTGCGGTATTCACCTGATTCAGATATTCCCCTTTGATCTGATATGACTGCGAAAAATTCTTTGTCCAGGTGTGATAATATGCTTGAAGTGTATATCGGGGATGCATTGAAACAAGGTCGGGCAGCCAAAGAGAATCGGCGATGCGGTTGTCTCTATCGGAACGATCCATCCGATTATTTAAATAGCTTACAGTAAGTTCATAATTCGATTTGGTATTAATCGTATGTTCAATTTTTGCATATAACTGGGACCAATTCTGTTTTTCAGGCCATTGTCTGAACGGTGCGCCAAAAAGATTGTATTTTGCTCTGGCATATTGTTCGTCGATTCTCATCGGTGCAAGCCATCCTGCTTCCTGCCCCATTTCGGATGTATTTTGATTTGATGATGTGTAATCCGCACTTTCGGACTCGCCGATAAATCCTCCAATTCGAAGTTTAAGTTCTTGAGAGAATTTATATTTCATATATCCCTGAAAATTGAATTCAGGATTATATGGAATTGCCTGTGGGAATATTCCCACTCCTTGTTTGAAACGTCCTGAAAAAAGAAAACTCAATTGTTCTGTCAATCCACCATACAATGTTCCTTCAAATTCATACTCAGGGCGGTTAGCATAATTTGCAAGAACATCGTTCGGCGTAGATTGTTTACGCCATGCTTGAAGAAGTGAGTCCGGATTTTTTTGATAGAATCGGCTGTTCACATCCTGCGACTCTTTTGTCCAATATTCTATTCCTGTGCTGACGTAATCATTATTTTCTTTACTGTAGATATTTCTTCCGAAATGATAAACACCAGCAGGACGCATTCGTCCTAACAGTATTCCATGGAATCCTTCCGGTGATTCTTTTGATACAATATTGACAACAGCAGAACGACCCTCGCCGTATTCGGCATTATAGCCACCGGTCAAAACAGAGATCTGCTCGATTGTTGAAGTATTGAACCCTGAATAATTATCTGAAACTAATCCGCTGTTCACCGAAAGATTGTCTATCATATAGACCGCTTGTACCATCGAACTTCCGCGGACATATCCTTTGGTTGCTCCTCTCTGCCACGCGAGACTTGAATTGTCACTAAAAATTCCCGCTTGAGTTTCAAGAACATCTTTTATCGTTCTCACTCCGGAATTGTCCAGCACTTTACTTGTAACAACTTGTTCGCTTGCAGTAAGATCCTTCTCGATGACGGGACGCTCAGCAACGATGTTGACTGCTTCACCTTCGATCAAAGTTGTGATGAGTGAATAATTCTTTGTCGTTGTTCTATCGATGATAATTGAAACATTGCTGCTGTTTATGGTTTCATACCCAAGCATTGAAACTGTAAGTGTATATGTACCAGGCGGAACGTTCAAAATGAAATAATCACCATTCACATCGGTCGCAGCGCCAATCCTTAATCCTTTAATTGTCACATTTGCTCCGACAAGAGGTTCATTAGTCGTTTTATCTGTTACTCTCCCCGATATTTTTCCGCTGTTTCCTGCAAAACTGATAAATGAAAAAATAACTGTCACACAAAGTATTGCGATGATCTGTAGGAAGGATTGTTTCAATAATGTATTCATGCGTGGAATCTCTTTGATTAAACAGTCTGTTATTTTTTTTCTTTTGTGATATGCGTAATGTTCGATAGTCTCGAAATATGGGTAACCGAGCTGCGAACATTCAATTTCGGTTCCAATAAAACTTTCCTTCGCTCATCGTCAGGATTTCTCATTCGACGGTAAAGCATCGCAACTGCCATCTCGGTCATTTTTGTGATCGGTTGTTCAATAGCTGTTAATGCAGGGGATAAATATGAAGTGAAGACAGGATCATCGAATGTTACAAGTGAAAGATCATTTGGTATTTTAATATTATTCTCTCTGCATGCTTCTAGTGCTCCAAGTGCGATAAGATCTCCTGCAGTAAAAATCGCTGTTGGCGGGGATGTCAATTGCAAAAGATGTTTTGTTTCAAGATATCCGTTCAATGAACGGAAGTCATCACCAACAATAAGACGTTCATCAATTTTAATACCGGCATCATGCAATGCTTGTTTATAACCCTGGCGACGTGTTTCATTGGCGTATGTCCCGGGTAAACCTTGAATGAAGGCTATACGTGTGTGTCCTTCGTTGATAAGATGATTCACAGCAAACATTGCCCCTTTAACATTATCCACGCTGACCGAATCAACATCCAATGCTTCAAAGCATCGATCGATCATTACCAAAGGTATATTCGATTCAC
>JANXZD010000313.1 GCA_025355705.1 Bacteroidota bacterium
TTTACCATCCTTGGAAAGTGCTCCCAGACGAATCAACAAATCCTTCGCTTGAGAAAGATGGATAGCCGGCGGGGGATCGAGAAACCGTAAATTATTTCCATCAGCATTTTCCCATTGCGCAAATTCCATTACCAGCGGAGCAAGATCAGCTGCAAAAATTTCGGGGGGTGAATATTTTGCTAATTGCGTTTGCTGATGTTCAGTCCATAATCGATAACACACACCGGCTTGCTCTCTTCCCGCTCTTCCCATTCGTTGATGAGCAGATGATTGAGAAACTGATGTTGTAATGAGTCCTGACATTCCACGCCTCGAATCAAAACGGACGGTTCGAGTAAGCCCCGAATCGATCACAATTCGGACACCTTCAATGGTCACACTTGTTTCTGCAATATTTGTTGAAAGAATAATTTTCCTTCTTCCTTTAGGGTCAGGATTAAGAGCGGCTTGTTGCTTTTCATATTCGGCTTCACCAAATAATAAATGTATGATAATATTGGGTGAACCCTTAACTTCTTCAAGCATTGATTCAACCCGGCTGATTTCACGCTGTCCCGGAAGAAATACCAAAATGTCCCCTTCCGCTTCTTTTAACGCTCGATTGATCGTTGAAAAAACTGAGCGTTCAATTTCAGCAACATTGTTCGATGAAACATAATGTATAGCTACAGGAAATACATTTCCATCTGAATGAATTATCGGAGCATCACGGAGTAATTTTGAAAGTGAAATTCCATCAAGAGTTGCAGACATAACAAGAATCCGAAGATCGTTTCGCAAATGTTCCTGAACTTCCAACGCAAGAGCAAGTCCAAGATCTGCATGAATACTTCGCTCGTGGAATTCATCAAAGATAATTAATCCAATTTCAGGCAATGTCGGATCGTCTTGGATCATTCTGGTAAGAATTCCTTCAGTAACGATCTCTATTTTCGTGTTGCGGCTTATTTTACTGTCGCCTCGAATTCGATAACCAATGGACTCACCAACCGTTTCTTTTTGAAGATGAGCCATATAGGACGCAGCACGCTGTGCAGCTACTCTTCGAGGTTCGAGCATAATGATCTTTTTCCCCTCAAGCCACGGCTGATCTTTTAATGCAATTGGGATTCTAGTAGTTTTCCCTGCACCGGGTTCAGCTGAAAGAATCACATTGCAATGGGTCTTTATCGCAGCAATGAGATCGGGAAGTATTATGTCGATTGGAAGTGAATTCACTATTAGAAGATAGGGATTTTTTTGTAACAGGCAGCAATAACCGTTCGTGAGATTTGCAAGATTATTCCATCCGCTTGATGATATTCTTGTTCTGATGATTTAGAATATCTTTTCCTTCTGCAGTATAAAGGAAATCAATTCTTTCTTTATAGTATTCGGTAATTTTCCCACGAACCATTTTCAGCGTACTGTTAAGGAAATGATTTTGCTCGGTAAATCCTTCACCCAATATTCCAACAGCAGCTGGAAGCCACCGTTCAGGAAACGCACCGGCGTACCGTCCGCCCGTTTTATATTCTTTAATTTCAGATTCAAGTAACGATAGTACCTCTATTTGTCCTTGTTCTGAATGAGTTGAGAGATTTTTTTGTTTAAGATAGAGTAAAATCTTTTCTTTGTTTGGAACAATTAATGCAACCGTAAACAACGACTGATTGTTATACAACATCACCTGCTCAATGATCGGTGAATTTCCTACCAATGCTTCTTCAATTCCTTCCGGACTATATTTCTCTCCATCATGACTAATCAGCAAACTTTTTTCACGACCTAAGACAAATAAAAAATTATCAACGTCAAGATAGCCGAGATCGCCGGTAAATAACCATCCTTCTCGAATTGTTTCTCTGGTCGCTTTTTCGTTCTTCCAATACCCTGCCATAACATTCTCACCGCGAATAACGATCTCTCCCTGTTTGCCAACCGGAAGAGTATTCCCTCTTTCATCACAAATTTTCACTTCAAGATTTGGAACAATACTGCCGGATGAACCAAGTTTATGTTTCTTCGGAACATTTGCCGAAATGATCGGAGAGGCTTCGGTTAAACCGTATCCTTGATACATTGGAATGCCGATCGCATAAAAAAAACGCTGAAGTTCAATATCCAACAATGCACCGCCGCCGATAAAGAATTCTAATCTTCCACCAAATCCTTCACGGATTTTTTTAAGAAGCAAAAAATCAAGAAACTTATATTGCAATTTTTCCCATACGGTCCCATTCTTTCCGCGATCCCAACCGATACCATTAATTTTGTAACCAAGATCCAATGCTCGGTTAAATAACGATTCAATCTTTTCTCCTTTTTCTTTGATTCCTTTTTCAATATTCTTCTTAAAATTTTTTGCGAGTGCGGGAACGCTTAACAGGAACGTTGGTTTTGATTCACGAATATTCACTGGAACATTCTTTAATGTTTCAAATGGGGTTTTTCCAACTTGCACCGAAGCCATGCTTGCACCGTTCACCATCAACGTATATATCCCTGCAGTATGTGCAAAACAATGGTCCCATGGCAATATTAACAACGAGCAATAATCTTGCGGAATATGAAGAAGCCCTGAAGCTTGGTCAACATTTGATGTATAGTTTCTGTGCGTTAGAATGATTCCTTTAGGATCTGCGGTTGTGCCGGAAGTATAGCAGATATTTGCTGGATCATTCTCCATAATTGAATCCCATCGTTCGGTGAATTTGTCACTGTTTGATTTATGAAACTCACTTCCCATTTGAAGCAATGACGAGAAAATCAATTCATCGTCATTCGTTGGTACACCATCAAGTAGAATAATCTTTTCTAATTCAGGAAGATCATTTTCGATAGAACGAATTTTATGTACGTGACCTCCTGACACAATTACCATACGTGCACCGGAATGTAACAGACGAAACTTAAGATCTGTCAGTTCATCAAGTTTCACTGAAATTGGTACATTAATAGCACCAGCATATAACATTCCTACTTCAGCAATCACCCAGTCGTTTCTGCCTTCTGAGATCAACGCTATACGATCACCTTTTTGAATGCCAAGGCTCATTAGTCCACTGGCAATTAAATACACTTGTTCTTTTACTTGCGCATAGGTAAGACCAGTATAAGAATTTGTTTTCTTTTCCCACAAAAGGATATTATCGGGAAAATTTATGCAGCTCATTTCGAGTAAATACGGGATGGTTCGTTGAGTTGAGTTTTTCATATTGGAAGAATTAATGTTGTTTATTTGACATTATGTACCGAGAATTTCAAGGAAAAGCAATCGACAAAAAAAATGTGACGTGATCAATTTCTTAAATGAGATTTTTTTACAATGGTTGGATGGTGTTATAAAATTTATTGGTTTTTCTTATATAATTTTTAGAGTGATGATATCCAGAAACTAATGACAACTACTTTCAGCCGGAAGATATTATTTTTTATACGATCAACTGCTGAACAAGAGACTCTTCAATTCCTTGGCAAGAACTGAAGAGACATTTACATTTTCAGCATGGTTTAAAATAAAACAGGCGATGGTGTTCACCATCGCCTGAAAAAAAATATTATTATTAAAAATCCTATTACCGGTTTCCACCGCGATCTCTGCTTCTATTGTCTCTCCCACCACCACCGCCGAAACCTCCTCGACCGCCGCCACCGCTTTTTCGATTATCAGTTTTGGGTTTTGCTTCATTCACCGTTAACGCACGACTCTTTAGATCTTTGCCGTTTAATCCGGTCATTGCTGCCTGCGCTTCTGCAGCTTCCGGCATTTCGATAAAGGCAAAACCTTTCGGCTCACCGCTGATCTTGTCTTTGATGATCGCAATGGTATCTACCTTGCCAAATGCTTCGAATGCTTGTTTCAAATCATCTTCTGTAACTTCGCGCGACAAATTTCCTACATAAATGTTCACTGTAATCTCCTGTTAATAATATTTTTTAACTTTTTTTGCTTCCGTCGTAAGTAGTAATATTTCGATTTGCAAAAATATTGAACTATTATATTTCGGTAGCATTCGTTTACTTATTACAAGGTATCGAAGCCTCTGCAGAGAAGCAAATTATTTTATTTTGGAAAAACAATAGCATAATTGCCAAAATCGACATAAATATCTCCTGTCCTATTGTAAGATTCGTCATATTGCTCAAATGTTACTACGATTAACGAAACATAATATCTCCCGCCGGTGAACCTTCTACGAAAATTCAGAGACCTCAGGAAAAGAATTGGATTAGGTCATTGCGAGATAATTTTTTGCGTAAAGACGATGGATCAAATCATCATATCAAACATTTTTTATTGTCTCATTAAGATACCCTCTGCAATTAACTGAGCCACAGAGACAGACAGTCAATTCACTATCAGCATCATAATCATAATCAATCGTCAATTCTTCTTCTTGTCGGATATCGCGAGCAGCATAAAATAATATCTTGCTGTCGGCAATTTTGTATATGCAGCTAGGATCACATGAATGATTTAGATATTTCGTATGGTTTCCTTTGTCATAACCATCTATCGCGTGCTCATCATTCAGCCAAAATGTATATATCCCCTTTCGCTTCAAATCTTCTTCTCTTCTCACAGCTTCAACAGCTGTAATTATTTCACCTTCGTATTCAGCAATAAGATGATCTTTGGGAATAAATTTACTGGTAAAACAACCTAAACGATTAATTGCAGATTCTTTTATAATTAGACATTCCGACATTAAGTAACTTTCATTATTATTGCTAATAGATTAGAAACAATAGAATAGACTTGTTATATGTTTTGTTATGCTGGCATTCGAATAGAAAAAAAAATAGCCTGATCACAATACTGATCAGGCTATGGGAAAAAATTGAAAATCTGAACTATTTTGTGATCGCGGATGGTCTCGAACCATCGACCCTCTGCTTAAAAGGCAGATGCTCTACCGCTGAGCTACGCGATCATCACTTACAAAAGTGATACTAATATACTATAAATATTCGCGTTTTGCAACGATAGAATATTAATTTGAACAAATCTATTGTGCGCCGACTTCCGTACCACCTTCTTCAGTTTTCTTCCGTCGAAAAATAATTCCTATCGGAATCACAACACAATATCCAATTACGAGTAAGATAGGTGCAACATTCAATGCAATCGGATTATCCCACGGCTTTGCACTTAATGCAAAATAGCCGACAACAATAGTCACCACACCTGCTAATATGATCTGGTAATTGATTGACTCTAGGCTAAGGGATTGATCTCTTTTAGCTTTTTTGGTTGACTTGTCTTTTTGAATTTGTTTTGCCATAGTCGATCCTCCTCAGTTAGAAAATATAAAAAAGCCAGACGTTGGGGGGTCCGTCTGGCTCGACCAAAAATATGCAACACTCAGGGGAAGAGGCGTTGCAAAGGTCGAGTACAATATAATTAGAATATTCTAAAAATCAATGGAAACATCATCGTTTTGTGATTTTTTTCACACTTCGCTTTTTTGGTGTTATATCATTTTTTGTTTTTTTATTTAGTGACATTTTCTTTTTCGTTACACCCGAATGTTTGTTTACATTCTTGGTCACTTTTTTAGATGATTTTTTTTTCTCAAAAGAAGTGATGATCAGCTCCTTGAGTTGCTCTACCCTATATCCTGCCGTTTTTGCGTCATCAATAAGCTGTATCTTAGTCTTGGTTATCATTTCCAAACTATTTTCGTCAATTATTGCATTACTGAAAAGAAAACGAAGTGTTAAAATCCAGGTTGATAATAATTCGTATTGTTCTTTATTAAAGAACCACTCTCCATTATGCTCATTCACATTCAAAAAACTTGCCGAGTCAAAATCACTAAGTAATTTTTCGATGACTGTAGGAATTTCAATTTCAGCTTCAATAACTTCATTATGCAACCGAATAAGATTTTGAATTAGTGTTATTATGTTCTGCGCATTATCGGTGTCAATTCCCT
>JANXZD010000323.1 GCA_025355705.1 Bacteroidota bacterium
TGGGAATTCCCATCGATCGAAAGCGGTTTTGGTGCCGACTGTTCATCGCGGTCCGGAATACGCGGTATAAGTGCGCTTAATCCTTTTCCCAATACTGATTTTGATTTGAAATCTGACATACGATACTGATAGATGATTAAATTTTTACAACGATTTTGCAGCTGTCTTTAATGATGAATCTCTATGCACAGCATGATGGTTCTGCGAATTTTTCATCACTTCTTTTGCAAGATCGATATAATTCTTGCTTCCCGACGAGACTGCATCATATAATAGAATAGGTTTTCCGAAACTCGGCGCTTCACTCAGCCGCACATTGCGCGTTACAATCACTGAAAAAACCTTTTCACCAAAATATTTCTTCACTTCATCCACAATTTGATTCGATAATCGCAAGCGTGAATCAAACATCGTCATCAACACACCCTCTATATCAAGCGATGGATTGAACGATTTTTTCACACCATTGATTGTGTTGAGCAGTTGACCAAGCCCTTCCAATGCATAATATTCGCATTGAACGGGAATAAGGACTGAATCTGCTGCTGTCAAAGCGTTTAAAGTGATCAAACTTAATGAAGGAGGGCAATCGATGATGATATAGTCAAATTTTTTGCGAATAGAGGTTAGCGCATTTCGCAATTTATGTTCTCGTTTCTCTTCATTCACCAATTCAACTTCGAGTCCAACCATATTGATATGAGAAGGAAGAACAGAAAGAAATGGCATTGAAGTCTTAATGACTGCATCTTCTGCAGCGATACTTCCATAGATCACTTCATACGCACTTCGTTCAAGGGATTTACTTTCAAATCCAACTCCACTCGTGGCATTTGCTTGTGGATCAATGTCAATCAACAGCGTTGACTTCTCGGCAGCAGCTAATGATGCCGCAAGATTCACTGCAGTAGTGGTCTTTCCAACTCCACCTTTTTGATTCGCTATGGCTATTACTTTTCCCATTGTTTACAGCTGGTACTCACTTAATTTTTTCATTTTTTGTATCAAACTGTAACAATATACTTCATTTCAAAAATGGAAGCAATGAATTTACATTCGATTGTGCATTAATAATTGAATGATATCAAAGGATTGCTATTTAATTGACCTTTTAATACTTTAAGCAAAGATTACGTCGGCGATGGAGTTCGCCATAAAACATTCTACTATGGAATTGATGACTCCTACAACAAATTGCATTTCGCTTTGGTTGTAGGAGTTTTTTATTTTTAGTGTTCTACCAAAATTCAGAGAGGAACATATTGAAAAACTACATGCTAGTCTTTGCGGGCGGCGGACTTGGTGCGGCATTGCGATATTGGCTTTCCGGTGTCATTCCGAGGTTTGCCGGAACTGATTTCCCTTACGGAATTTTTACAGTCAATATCCTTGGATGTTTTCTTATCGGATTCTTTATGTCCGCACTCGAAGAACGATTTCTCATTGCTCCATCATTACGAATATTTTTAACAATCGGCATTCTTGGAGGATTCACAACATTCTCGTCATTCAGTTACGAAACAATTTCGCTGTTGCGTGATGCGGAAATTTTTAAAGCAAGTCTGTACGTTATTGGTTCCGTTTCATTATGCCTTTTCGGAACATATATCGGCTCAGCGCTCGGAAAACTTATTTGATGGAAAGGAAAATGTATGAAACTCTCCGGTGAGGGAAAGCTTCTTCGAATTTTTTTAGGTGAATCTGATCATTATAAACATCAATCTCTCTATGATGTCATTGTTTTAAAGGCGCGAGAAAAAGGATTAGCAGGAGCTACGGTTTTCCGAGGAGTTGAAGGATATGGAGCGGCAAGTCGTGTCGTCCATACTGCAAAAATTTTACGCTTATCTGAGGATCTTCCATTACTTATTGAAATTGTCGACACGGAAGAAAAAATTCTTGCGTTCCTTCCCGTGCTCGATGAAATATTCGAGGAGGTCGGATGCGGAGGAATGATCACGATGGAAAAAGTGGATATTATAAAATACACACCCGGAAAATGATTGTCAGTCAAATTATTCTATGAAGAATGAATCCAATAATAATTTAAGGAATTATGTCGTATGAAAAATCCGTTTATGACATGGCAGATTTGGGCGATCCTCTCGGCAATTTTTGCTGCGTTAACGGCGATCTTTGCAAAGGTCGGCATTGAAGGAATCAATTCAGATTTTGCAACATTTATTCGAACGATTGTGATCCTGTTAGTTCTTGGGATCATTCTTTTTTTCACACACCAATTCCAGCCGTTAGCCTCTCTCTCCCATAAAAGTTTGTTGTTTCTCGTTCTTTCCGGATTAGCGACCGGTGGGTCATGGATATGTTATTTCCGTGCACTAAAGATCGGCAATGCATCTCAGGTTGCACCGATCGATAAACTGAGTGTTGTATTAGTTGCAATCTTCGGAGTGATCTTCTTGGGAGAACAATTAACAATCAACCATTGGTTGGGAATTGGATTAATTGCATCAGGGGCAATCATCATTGCGCTTCAATGAAATATTTTTGAAAGGAAATGATCCTTGAATATCATAAAAAAAGATTTACGACAGATTCGATACGATGTCATTGTTTTATTTACTCGCATTATTGCGCTACCCCAACAAGAGATGATTCCTCTTTTAGGATTTTTCGGAATATGGACAATTGCCTTTTGCTTCGATTCTGAAATCCGTCTTTTGACGAGCCAGATCCACATGGAATTTTTTGATCGTTTATTCTCACTCTTCCATTGGTATGGTAAAGCATTCCTCACCATTGTAACACTCTGTATTTTTTATTTTGGAGGAGTGGTCCTTGCACAACCTCGATTAAAAGAAACCGGATTGAAAATATTTGAATCTTTTGCATTTTCCGGAATCATTGTTACTATTCTAAAATCTATATTTGGCCGGTGGAGACCATATACAGAACACGGAAGTTTTTCATTTCAATTTTTCACGCTTGGATCAAATGATCATCTTTCACTGCCATCCGGGGATGTTGCAATAGCATTTGCTTTTTCTACAATAATTGCCGGTACCATTGATAATAAAATATGGAGATCGATATGGTACATGTTCGCTATCATCACTTCAATGGGAAGAATGTATCACGATCAACATTGGATGAGTGATGTAATTCTTTCTGCCGGGATCGCAATCTATATTGGCTATTTTATCAGGACAAGAACGTCTATTGTATTTCCGTAAATGAAAGAACTGGGGGGTGGTTTATTTAGCGCAGAATATTTCTTCGTTTAATCGAATTGTTTGGCATTCGTTAATCGAAAGCCTCTCAAAAATTCTTCTGAATTCATTCGTTTTTTCCCTTCTTGCTGAAGTTCAAGAATCTCTAACCAATTGTTCTTTGTGGCCACGAATATTCGTTTCAGGCTATCAGAAATCCTTATGGTCCCGGGCGAGAGAATTTTTACCGCTCGTAATTCATCGGTACTTTTTTCGGTTTTATATAATTTAAAAACTTTTCCATCTAAGGTACTCCACGCTGCAGGATACGGTGAGAGTCCTCGGACAAAATTATGGATCACATCCTCATTCTGGTCCCAATGGATTCGGCATGTTTCTTTAAAAATCTTTGGCGCAGGTGAAGCGAGTGTATTATCCTGCTGCTGAGGATTCGGAAAGCCTTGGTCGATCAAACGAACAGTTTCCATGACAGCGTTCGAGCCAAGAACAGAAAGTGCGTCGTGTAATTCTCCCGCATTCATTTCATCCGATATTGGAATACGTTTCTGCAAAATGATGTTTCCGGTATCAACTTTATCCTGAAGGAAGAATGTTGTTACGCCGGATTCTTTTTCTCCATTGATGATAGCCCAATTGATCGGAGCGGCACCGCGGTATTTTGGCAACAACGAAGCGTGGAGATTGAATGATCCTTTGTTCGGGATCGAATATACTTCTTTCGGCAGAATTCTAAATGCAACAATTACGAAAAGATCGGGATCAAGATCCGTAAGCGTTGAAATGAAGTGTGGATTTCGAAGATTTTCCGGTTGTAAAACAAGAATGGAATGTTTCTGCGCAAATTCTTTTACTGCGGTAAAACTAACCTCTTGTCCTCGTCCACGCGGTTTATCGGGCGCCGTAACGACCGCGGAAATAGTATAATTGTTTTTTAATAAAATCTCCAGACTTGGAACAGCAAAATCCGGAGTGCCCATAAAAATAATTTTCATTGTTCACCACAATATTACATTCACAACAAAATGAAAATTCCAAAAAAACCGTCTTTCCCGCATGTCTTTAGCGGGAATCTATAAAATGACTGCCTACCGTCAGGCGGGGATGCCCGACAGTAGCACTCGGGCATGACAGACCTTTTTGAATTCGATAAAATATGAACTATAA